>JALQXU010000131.1:272-2682 GCA_023263045.1 Pontimonas sp. | reverse complement strand
GCTCCGCCAGGGCCCACCACTCTTCACCTGACTCTGCTTCCTTGTCGAGAATCTTGTCATCGATATCGGTGACATTTCTCACCAGAGTGACGGTGAATCCTCGGTAGGAAAACCAGCGACTCCAGAGGTCATAGACCAATGCGCTTCGAAGGTGGCCGACGTGAGGTGACGATTGCACGGTAGGCCCGCAGACATAGATCGACACGTGACCAGGACGAAGTGGAACAAACTCCACAGACTCGTGTCGTTTCGAATCAAACAGTGTGATGGCCACCGCTTCATGCTAGCGAGGAAGCACCTCCAAGCCAGGGAGGCTATTCGAAGAGCGAGATCCCCGCTATTTACGACGAAGAACGGCTGTGGCAATGGCGAGGAGACCTTCTCCGCGCCCGGTAAAACCCAATCCATCGCTGGTGGTCGCCGATATCGACACCGGAGCCCCCACCAACCCTGACAGCGTGACCTGGGCCTCCTCGCGCCGTGGACCAATCTTGGGCGCGTTGGCAACAATCTGAACGGCTACTGAACTGACCTGGAGGCTTTTCTCCTCGAGAAGTCCGAGCGTATGTTCCAGGAATACCCGACTCTTTGCGCCAGCAAACTCCGGCCGTAATGTCCCAAAGTGTGTGCCAAGGTCACCCAGGCTCGCGGCCTCAAGGATGGCATCCACAATGGCGTGCACTACTGCGTCACCATCGCTGTGACCGGAGAGGCCTGGCTCTCCAGGCCATTCCAAGCCGGCAAGCCATAGAGGTTCTGTGGAATCAAACTGGTGGATGTCCATTGCGACAGCAACGAGGGGGACAGAGTTTTCCCCCAGCAATGTCTCGGCACGCACAAGATCATCGGGGTAGGTGATTTTGAAACCCCGCGGATCCCCCGCTACGCCCACAACGTCGTAACCAGCGCTCCGCATGACGGCCGCATCATCCGTGAATTCACCGGCGGCGGAGGCGTACGCCTGCCGGAGAAGTTCAAGATCGAAACCCTGTGGTGTTTGCACGGCACCCAGCGCATCGCGGTTGATATCGCCCTGTGTCGAGGACCCATTGACTGTCACCAGGGTGTCCACCACGGGAATATGAGGAATGACAGCCTTCGCTCCCGTTTCAAGCTCATCAAGGACCCGGTCAAAAACCTCCAAGGGCATCAAGAGCCTCGCTGCGTCGTGAATCAGAACATGGGTCACACCAGCCGGCAGGGCGTCCAATCCGCTTTGAACGCTTGCACCACGCGTTTCTCCACCGGTCACGACATGGACAGAATCAACATGAGATGACAGGGCGCGAGCTGGCGCCTCGTATCCTTCGGGAACCACGAGCACCAACGATGCCCACCTCGTCCACTCGGACATCCGATTCACCACATAGTGGAGCAGAGGTTGTCTCCCAAGCGAAACAAAAGCTTTGGGGAGAGAGGAGGCGAGCCTCGATCCACTTCCGGCTGCCACCACAATCACGGCGGCGGTCATGTCAGAGCCTTGGTCGCTCTCGTTTAGGAGGCGAGGACTTCGTCGAGAACGGTGGAAGCTTTCTCTTCGTCGGTCTTCTCAGCAAGCGCCAGCTCAGAAATGAGAATCTGACGGGCTTTCGCCAGCATCCGCTTCTCTCCAGCACTCAAACCACGGTCTTGGTCACGACGCCACAGGTCGCGCACAACCTCAGAGACCTTGATGACATCGCCGGAGGCGAGCTTTTCGAGGTTGGCTTTGTATCGACGTGACCAGTTGGTGGGCTCTTCGGTGAAGGGCGCACGCAGCACCTCAAAAACTTTGTCGAGTCCTTCTTTACCAATAACGTCGCGAACCCCGACGAGGTCGACGTTTTCGGCAGGAACCTCAATGGTGAGATCACCCTGCTTGACATTGAGCTTCAGATACATCTTCTTTTCGCCCCGAATTGTCCGGTTCTTGACCTCGACAATCGTGGCAGCTCCGTGGTGGGGGTAAACCACCGTTTCACCAACTTCAAACAGCATGCGTGTAAACCTTTCCCAAACACCCCAGTTTACCACAGCGAATTCACAGCTTTCAGGGCCGATCTGCCATGGCACAGTAGTGTTCTAGGCCCGCACTTCCCATCCGGTAGGCTGGCAGTAGCTTCACTGAGAGTGACTCTGAGGCCCGTGGTCTCTCGTTCAATTCGGAGGAATGTTTTTCGTGCGACGCAGACTTCTTGCGCCTTATGCTCTCGCTGTATCGGTTGTTTTAGGAACCACTGGATGCACTCTTAATGCAGAAATAGCGACGATGAAGGAGTACGACCCCTCGGATGGAGTGGGAACTGAGATCGGGGACCTCGCTCTGCGCAACATCATGCTGATTACCAACGATGCGGGCCACGGCAACCTCGTGATGACTGTCGTCAATTCGGGCATGGACGATGTCACGCTCTCGGTTCAATATTCAGAT
>JALQXU010000131.1:0-262 GCA_023263045.1 Pontimonas sp. | reverse complement strand
GCGGGAGCGATTCCAACGGAACTATCGAAGTGCCCGGAACCCCGTCCCTACTGCGTGTTGGTGATAATCCAGATTCTGGGGTCGTGTTCGCTGGTTCTGATGTCGTCCCTGGCGGGCTCGCCCCGCTGTACTTCCAATACGGCAACAATCCAGGCGAACTGGTGCTCGTGCCGGTCCTCGATGGAACATTGCCCGAGTACGAGCTACTCGTTCCCTAGGCAGCCCTAGGCCTCGAAGCGATACCCCAGCCCTCGAACCGTCA
>JALQXU010000130.1 GCA_023263045.1 Pontimonas sp. | reverse complement strand
GTTTCCTGATCTGCCCGGGAAAGACTGATGGGCCCAGAACCCTCGCCGGACGAAGCAACCACGGGCTCTCCTACTCTCGGGACAATAATCTGCTCACCGTCATAGACAATGCGCGCAAGGTTTACGCCCCCGAGCTCTGCATCTTCTTGAGCGCCTCCTGCCAAAGCAAGCGCGTCGTGGACTCGTGAGTTCTCGGGCAAAGACACCACGCCGGGCTCTTCGACAGCACCCACCACATGAACCAAGACCATGAGCTCGGGGGTCTGTGCGCTGGCTTCAGTGGGCACACTCGGCATGGGCAGAGGCTCGGGTCCTGTCGGCAGAGACCGAAGGAACTCGGAGCCCACCACGATAACGAACACTCCAGCACCGAGAACCAGTGCCGCGCTGACACCTACTTTCCATCGCAGAGGACGAGGACCACCGAAGTGGTTCCCTGTTCCAGGGTCGCGAGTATCTACTACGTCCTCGCTCACCCGTCGATAATCCAGAAGGTCCCACAGTGTCCTCGCTACGCCCATGGGCGGACGCTAGGAGACTGCGCCATCACGCGCACGAAGAATCCTGAACCTGAGGAAAGGCCCAGCGCCTCAGGTTTCTGTGGACTAGTCGCTCACTTGAATAGACACAACTTTTGGTGCACGCACGACGACATTCACAACTGTTTTTCCTTCAAGAGCACGAGTGACGGCAGGCGATTCCATCGCGAGTTTCTCGAGCTCGTCACCTCCGATACTCGGGGCAACCTCGAGGCGCTCACGGACTTTGCCATTCACCTGCACAATCGCGACGACGGAATCCTCCACAAGGAGCGTGTGGTCGGCACTCGGCCAACGCACCAGGGCAACTGAGGGTTTGTGACCGAGTCGCTCCCACATGTCCTCCGCGGTGTAGGGGGCAAACATCGACAAAGCAATGGCGATAGCTTCGGCCGCTTCACGAACAGCCGGGTCGCTTGCACCAGGACCCTGATCGATGGTCTTTCTCGTGTGATTGACCAACTCCATAGTCCTCGCGACCGCGACATTGAACTTGAAACTCTCAATGAGGCCTGGAACATCGGCCAAGAAACGATGGACGAGCTTTCGAAGCGGAGGATCGCCGGTGCTGAAATGAACCCCCGGTTTACTCGATACTTCTCCCGAGAGTCGCCACGCTCGGGCAAGGAATTTTTGCGACCCGACCGGGGACACATCCCGCCAGTCAATGTCATCCTCGGGAGGCCCGGCAAACGCCATGGTTAGGCGCACCGCGTCCACACCATAGGAATCGAGCTCTTCGGTGAAATAAACGAGATTGCCTTTGGACTTGCTCATCTTGGCGCCATCCAAAATGACCATGCCCTGGTTGAGAAGCGAGGTGAAGGGTTCCGTGAACGAGACGTACCCCAAATCGAACAACACCTTGGTGATGAACCGCGCGTAGAGCAGGTGCAAGATGGCGTGCTCGACACCACCCACATACTGATCGACGGGAGCCCACTTCTCCGCTTGCTGAGGATCAAACGCTTGGGTGTCATCACGGGGTGAGAGGAACCGGAGGAAGTACCAAGAACTATCTACGAAGGTGTCCATGGTGTCCGCATCGCGCCGGAGGGTTCTCCCCTCGTGCTCCACCTCGACCCAGTCCGTTACGGCCCCCAGGGGAGACGAGCCTTTTGGTTTGAGATCGAGCCCCTCGCTCGCTGGCAAGGTCACGGGTAAGTCATCCAGTGCAACCGGTATTTCGTTCCCGTCGTCGTCATACAGAATCGGAATAGGGGTTCCCCAGTAGCGCTGCCGGGAAATCAGCCAATCTCGAAGACGATACGTCTTTGCGCGACGACCCGTGCCGGCTTCCTCCAGCAACTCAATAATTCGGGTAATCGCATTCTGCTTACTCAAACCATCGAGCGGGCCGGAATTGATCATGCGACCGTCACCCGCGAGCGCCTCACCGGTTGCCACAGGGTCAGGCAGGGGAATATCGCCGGATTCGAGCATTTCCTCGGTGACCACAGGGATGGCCCCCGTTACGGGAGCATTGGTGTCCAGCACAACACGAACCGGCAGGTCGAAGGCGAGGGCAAAGTCAAGGTCGCGCTGATCGTGCGCAGGAACAGCCATGATGGCTCCCGTTCCATAATCCTCAAGCACATAATCAGCGGCCCAGATGGGCAGGCGCTCCCCGTTGACCGGGTTGATGCCATAACGCTCAAGGAAGACTCCTGTCTTTTCCCGGGTGGCGTCCTGTCGATCGATTTCTGTGGCTTTTTGAGTTGCCTCCAGATAGCCAGCGAAAGCCTCTTGCACCCCTGCACTCGCACCCTCGACAAGCTCTGCAGCAAGATCAGAATCGGGAGCGACCACCATGAAAGTCGCGCCAAACAGAGTGTCGGGGCGGGTGGTGAAAATCGTCACCGGGGTGTCCCTGCCCTCAATCACGAAATCGACCTCTGCGCCCTCTGACCGTCCAATCCAGTTGCGCTGCATCGCCAACACTTTGGAAGGCCAGCGACCTTCTAGTTGGTTGAGGTCTTCAAGGAGGCGGTCGGCGTAATCGGTGATTTTGAAATACCACTGGGTGAGCTTCTTCTTCACCACGACCGCACCCGAGCGGTCGGAGGTGCCATCGGGCAAAACCTGCTCGTTCGCGAGCACCGTTTGGTCAACGGGATCCCAGTTCACCCAGGAGTCTTTGCGGTAGGCGA
>JALQXU010000012.1 GCA_023263045.1 Pontimonas sp. | reverse complement strand
ATGTCGTTGGGAATTTCGCTGTCCTCATAGACGATGAAGAACTGGCTACCCATGCTGGCGGCATCGTTGGACGCTCTCGCCATGGCGAGGGTGCCCGCCGGATACACGCCATCCTGGGGCGCATTTTCAATGGGTCCAAAGGTGTAACCCGGGTTGCCAATGCCGATTCCCAGCGGATCACCGCACTGCACCACGAACAGGCCTTCGGTCGTGAGTCGGTGACAGCTGCTGTCGTCAAAATAGTCGCGGGAGTTGAGATCCACGAAGTTGGCGACCGCTTGTGGCGCGTTGGCTCCATCCAAGGTGACGCCGAGGTTCACCTCAGCGAACGCTAACTCTCCCGACCACTCTCGGTACTCACTGAGCTCGGGGTCCGCCACGGTCTCGGGAGCACCCGGGCCGATGCTGTAGTAGGCCCACAGCCCAAGCCCAGACAGTGTCACGGCCGCTACGGCGCCGAGGAGGGAGAACCATTGGTCTTTTCGGGAACGATTCCGTTGGTGAGCGTGAAACGTTTGCCTTGCCTCAAATTGTTTGAGCTGTTCGCGTCGTGCTTTGTTGGCTTGTGCCACGTGTGGTCCCCCTTGGAAATGCCCCCTACATCCTAAAGGTGTGGCGCCCAGGCCTCGCTAGCATGAGGAGATGGCCAGTGACTCCCTGTTTCAGGCGCCCGTGCCACTGGCGGTTGCTCTTCGACCCACCTCCCTCGGCGAGGTCATCGGTCAGGGCCATGTGTTGGGGGAGGGTAGCCCGCTTCGATTACTCGCCGACCCTGATCGCGAGGGGCCGGGATCGTCCGTCATCCTGTGGGGTCCACCGGGAACGGGCAAAACAACACTGGCGAGTGTCATCGCCAGGTCGTCGGGTCGCAAGTTTGTTGAGCTCTCCGCAGTCACAGCCGGCGTGAAAGATGTGCGAGACGTCATGAATGAAGCACGGGTCGAGGGCGAGTTGACCGGCCGCGCCCCTGTCCTTTTTCTCGACGAAATACATCGTTTCTCGAAAGCCCAGCAAGACGCACTTCTGCCCGGTGTAGAGAACGGACTTGTCGTCCTCATCGCTGCAACGACCGAAAACCCCTCATTCTCCGTCATCGCACCCTTGCTCAGTCGATCCCTCATGGTGACTCTCACGCCACGAGAATATTCGCCAGGTGGTGCAGCGGGCGGTGACAGACGACCGCGGCCTGGGAGGGAAGTTCTCCCTGAGTGAGGAGGCTGAGAATGACATTGTTCGACTCGCTGGCGGCGATGCGAGGAAGGCCCTGACCGCGGTGGAGGCCGCGGCGGGTGTTGCCCACGCCTCTGGTGTGTCGATCATCGAAGCGGAACATGTCGCCCAAGCGGTGGACCGCGCCTTGGTGCGCTATGACCAAGCCGGAGATCAGCATTACGACGTCATTAGTGCTTTCATCAAGTCGGTGCGGGGGAGCGATGCTGATGCCGCCTTGCACTACTTGGCTCGGATGATCGAAGCGGGGGAGGACCCTCGTTTCATTGCGAGACGCTTGATCATCCTCGCTGCGGAAGACATCGGACTCGCTGACCCCCAGGCTCTGACTTTGGCTGTCTCCACCGCGCAAGCCATCGCACTGATTGGAATGCCGGAGGGACGTATTCCCCTTGCTGAGACGACTGCGTATCTCGCGTTGGCACCGAAGTCGAACGCTGCGTATGTGGCCATCACTCAGGCTCAAGCCGATATCCGTGAGGGAAAGATCGGTGAGGTGCCCTCCGCATTGCGGGATGCCCATTATCCGGGGGCGAGAGACCTGGGTCACGGTGAGGGCTATCGCTACCCGCATGACGATTCAGCCGGGATTGTTCCGCAACACTACGCTCCCGACGCGCTCAGGGATGCCCACTACTACCGCCCCACTTCGCGCGGGTTCGAGAGTGAGTTGGGAGAGCGGTCACAGAGTATTCGCAAGATTCTGCGGGGGGAGAGGGACTAGGGAAAGTGCCAGACCTGTGGTATTTTTATCGCTGGTCTGAGACCCTTGCGACGTGCGGCTGCGAAGCAGGGAATCTCCAGAAAGCTCGCTGTAGCCGCGTCTTTCGATAGACACAATCCCTCATTGTTGGATTTGTTGTGATGCCTCAAGCATCAGCCCTGTTATCAAGGAGAAATAGTTCGTGTCGACTCGTTCGCGTACCCGAAGCAAAACCCGTCTGTCCCGCGCGCTGGGGATTCCCCTGACGCCTAAAGCAGCCAAATACCTCGAAAAGCGTCCCTATGCACCCGGCGAGCACGGTCGCACCAAGCGCAAAGCGGATAGCGACTACGCCGTCCGTTTGCGCGAGAAGCAGCGTCTTCGCGCGCAGTATGGCATTCGCGAAGCACAGCTTCGTCGTGTGTTCGAAGAGGCCCGTAAGACTCAGGGACTGAGCGGTGAAAACCTCGTTGAGTTGCTGGAGATGCGCCTCGACGCGCTCGTGCTCCGCTCCGGTTTTGCCCGCACCATGGCTCAGGCCCGTCAGATGGTCGTCCACCGCCACATTCTTGTCAACGGCGAACTCGTCGACCGCCCCTCTTTCCGCGTGAAGCCCGGACAGATGATTCACGTGAAGCCTCGCAGTGAAGAAATGGAACCCTTCCAGGTTGCCGCTGCTGGTGGTCACGTCGATGTCCTGCCTCCCGTCCCCGCCTACCTCGAAGTCGAAATCGACAAGCTCCAGGCAGTGCTGGTGCGTCGCCCCAAGCGCGCTGAGGTCCCTGTGACCTGTGAAGTTCAGCTCGTGGTGGAGTACTACGCAGCCCGGTAACTCGCTCTCCGATGGTGGTGGGGGAGTCAGCTTCCCCACCACCATCGTGTATCCGGTGTTCTAGGCTTATCGAGGAGGTTGTTCGTCATGGGGAAGTTCGTCACTGCGTTACTCGGTGTCATCACCGGATTTGTGGTGGCACACATCGTCAACGAGACCCCCGAAGGGCGACGATTCTTTGCTCGTGCTCGAGCCACCGTGGCTACCTTTACTGATGGCGTCAAGGACGCCTACCGCTCTTAAAGGGTCGGTGCCGATCGGATCATGGAAACTGCGGAGATTCAGCGGCGCTGGTTGACCTTCTTCGGCGACAGAGACCATACTGTGGTGCCTTCGGCGTCGTTGGTCAGCGACGACCCGACACTGATGTTCACGGTGGCGGGAATGGTTCCCTTCATTCCGTACCTCACCGGTGTCGTCCCCGCGCCCTATCCGCGAGCAACCAGTGTGCAGAAGTGCATTAGGACCCTGGATATTGAGGAAGTGGGCAAGACCACCCGGCACGGAACGTTTTTCCAAATGAACGGAAACTTCTCGTTCGGGGACTACTTCAAAGAGGGCGCTATCGGTTACGCGTGGGAGCTCTTGACCACGCCTGAATCCGACGGTGGCCTGGGGTTTGACGAGCGCGACCTGTGGGTCACGGTTTATGAGGAAGACGACGAAGCCGAGGCGCTGTGGAAGCGGGTCGCCGGTATTCCGTCTGAGCGTATCCAGCGGATGGGCAAAGAGGATAACTACTGGTCGACCGGGCAACCGGGCCCCGCGGGTCCGTGCTCCGAGATCTATTTCGATCGCGGTGCCGAGTTCGGGCCAGACGGCGGTCCCGCGGTGGATGACACGCGGTATCTCGAGATTTGGAACCTGGTGTTCATGCAGTACCAAATCGACAACGTGCGCAGCAAAGTCGACTTCGACATTGTGGGGGAGCTCCCTCAGAAAAACATTGACACCGGAATGGGAATGGAAAGAGTTGCGTTCCTGAAGCAGGGTGTCGCCAACATGTACGAGATAGACCAGGTTCGCCCGGTCCTCGATGTTGCCTCGGAGCTCTCAGGTCGCTCCTACGGGGCCGACCATGACGATGACGTTCGGATGCGCGTCATTGCGGATCACGTCCGCTCTTCGCTGATGCTGATGACCGATGGCGTAGTTCCCTCCAACGATGGGCGTGGGTATGTACTGCGGAGACTTCTGCGACGCAGTATTCGCTCGATGAGGCTCCTAGGAGTGCATGAGGCGAGTTTTGATGCGTTGTTCCAGGCCTCCCGAGATGCGATGTCGGCTGCCTATCCCGAGGTGGCCTCTGAGTATGACCGAGTGTCTGCCCTCGCTCTCGCGGAAGAGGAATCGTTCCTGAAGACCCTGGAGGCGGGAACGAGCATCCTCGATGTCGCGGTGTCGGAGTCGCAGAAAGCGGGTACCACGGCGCTGGCTGGTGACACGGCGTTCTTACTACACGACACGTACGGCTTCCCCATTGACCTCACGTTGGAGATTGCCGAGGAATCGGGTCTGAGTGTGGATCGCGAGAGTTTTGATGCGCTCATGGCCGAACAGCGCCACCGTGCCAAGACCGATGCGAAGTCGAAAAAAT
The DNA here is from genome assembly GCA_023263045.1 of Pontimonas sp. Taxonomy (GTDB): domain Bacteria; phylum Actinomycetota; class Actinomycetes; order Actinomycetales; family Microbacteriaceae; genus Pontimonas. The sequence continues at coordinate 9,586 of JALQXU010000012.1, read as the reverse complement.
CCGCGTTGGCGGATGTCTCCGTGTATCGAGAGTTCCGCTCCGCGGGAGAAACCGTGTTCACCGGATACGACACCCTGGGCACCGAATCTGAGATCCTTGGAATTCTGCTCGATGGTCAGAGCGTGCCGAGTGCGACCGACGGGCAACAGGTTGAGGTCATCCTGGCCGCCACCCCTCTGTATGCCGAATCGGGTGGGCAAGTTGCTGACATTGGAACACTTCGTGGAGCAAATGGGTCGGCCGCGGTTATTGACGTCCAGAAGCCCGTTCCGGGGCTCATTAGTCACACCGTGAGGGTAGAAGCGGGAACCCTGGCGGTAGGGGAAACGGTGTTGGCCGAGGTCGATGTCCCCACGCGCCTCGAGGGTCAACGAGCTCACTCTGCCACCCACCTCGTCCATGCGGCGTTGCGCGACACCTTGGGACCTCATGCGACCCAAGCGGGCTCGCTCAATCGCGCAGGCTATATGCGACTCGACTTCTCATGGAATCAGGCCCTCAGTGAGGATGCAGAAACATCCATCGAGAGCATCGTCAACCAGGCGATTCGCGATGATCTCGAGGTGACCACCCGAATCCTCCCTGTCGATGAGGCCAAGGCTCTGGGGGCGATGGCGCTTTTTGGCGAGAAGTATGGGGACATCGTTCGAATGGTCGACATTGGTGGTCCGTGGTCACGCGAGTTGTGTGCTGGTACCCACGTCGCTCGTTCCGCTCAGATCGGCGTGGTGACGGTCCTTGGTGAATCCTCGGTGAGTTCGACCGCGCGGAGAATTGAAGCGCTCGTGGGTGCGTCGGCTGTGGAGAATTTCTCGGTAGAGAAGGCGCTCATTCGCAGGCTCACCAGCATGCTCAAGACCCCCCGAGAGGACGTTCCGGCTCGTGTGGAAGAGCTCGTTCAGCAGGTCAAGACCCTAGAAAAGAAGGTCGCTGAAGCTGGGGCGGCGGGATTGCAGTCAATGGTGCCAGACCTGGTGTCCCGCCTTCGCGATGGTGCCGTCGGATCGATTGTGTCCGAGGTGCAAGGGTTACACAGCGCTGATGACCTCAGGTCATTGACCACTGCGGTGTCGAGAGCTCTCGGCGAGACCCCTCACGTGGTTGCTCTGGGCGCTCTGATGGAAGGGCGAGGCACTGTTGTGGTCGCTGCGTCGCCGGGAGCTGTGCAGCGCGGAGCTCACGCCGGAGACTTGGTGAAATCGGCCTCCGCCACCATGGGTGGCGGTGGCGGCGGAAAGCCCCAACTCGCTCAGGGAGGGGGACCGGAGGGTTCCGCCCTCCCGCAGGCTTTGCTGGACATCCAGAACACAGTGGATTCCCTGCTGTGAGGCGTGGTCCGCGCCTTGGCATCGACGTCGGGACGGTCCGAGTCGGTGTCGCGCGGAGTGACCCTGATGGACTTCTCGCTGTTCCCCTCGAGACTCTTGCCCGGCCCGATGCGCTGTCCGGAATTATTGAGCGGGTGGCGGAGATCGCGCCACTCGAGGTGATTGTGGGGCTTCCGCTTGGATTGTCCGGCTCAGACACGGCATCCACCGAAGATGCGCGTGCTTTCGCCACAGAGCTTGCCGGGCTCGTTGATGTGCCGGTGCGTCTGGTCGACGAACGCTTATCCACGGTGCAGGCACAATCGGAGCTGCGAGCAGCGGGACGGTCCCAGAAGAATCAGCGCGGAGTGGTGGACCAAGCAGCCGCTGTTATCCTTTTGCAACATGCGCTTGACAGCGAGCGGTCTCAGGGGGTGGAACCGGGACATCGTATTGATGTGAGCGGTGAATGAGATGGCTGACGACTCGGATTTCGACCGAATTTTTAATACCCTTCCCGGGGAGAAACCGGATTCCCCACCGCTTCGTCCGCGGAACCAACCGTCGACTCCAAGACGCCCACAAGGTGGCGGATGGGGAAAGCGCATCTTCGCTGGAGTTGCGCTCGCGATCCTGGTTCTTTCCGGAACCGGAATCTGGCTCTTGTGGAACGAGTATGGCACTCGGATCATTGACTACTTCGCCCAGGAAGAGGTCGCCAATTTTGAGGGTGGGGGTGCAGAACCCTCCATAGAAATCGTGGTGAACCCGGGTGATATTGGAGAAACAGTGGCCAGGAACCTGGCTGAAGCGGGAGTCACCGCGTCGTTCGAGGCCGTATATGAAATCCTCTTGCAGGATGCGACTATTACTTTCCAACCGGGGACGTATCGTCTTCTGACGGGGATGTCTGCAGATAGTGCCATTGCTGCGCTGCGCGACCCTAATAATCGCGTGCAAATTGAGATTTTGATTACAGAGGGCGTGACTCTTCAGCGTGCCCTGGAAATCATTTCTGAAGAGGCCTCGCTGTCGCTGGACTCACTTACCGAGGCTGTGGCTGATCCGACGATTTATGGCATCAATCCACCGACCGGAAGCTTGGAGGGCTATCTGTTCCCGGCGACCTACACGTTCGAACCCGGTGCCACGGCGGGTGACATTGTCGCTCGAATGGTGGAAGAGATGAAAGACCGTCTGGAATCTGCGGGAGTCGCGGAAGACGAGTGGCATGAGACGCTCACTCTCGCTGCGCTCATCCAGCGGGAGGCACGCTTCGAAGATGACTTCTACCGCGTCTCTCGAGTGTTCACCAACCGGCTCGACGTCTCGATGCCCCTGCAATCCGATGCCACCATCACGTACTGGACGGGTGAGTATGGAAGTGCCGGCACCAGTGACGCCGACCGCGCTGACGAGGGCAACCCGTACAACACGTACGTCCGCACTGGGTTACCACCCGGTCCAATCTCACTGCCCGGTGAATTAGCCATCGACGCAGCCTTAAATCCTGTCGAGGGGGAGTGGCTTTACTTTGTCTCAGTAGACCTACGCACCGGAGAAACCGTCTTTTCCGAGACCTACGCCCAACACTTGCGCGCAGTGGAACAGTGGCTCTCGTGGTGTGGGGAGAGTGAAGAGAATGGCGCCTACTGCTGAAACGGACTTCGAGGTGTGGGGTGATCCCATTGAGCATTCTCTCTCCCCGACCCTCCATCGCGCGGCGTATGCGGCTCTGGGGCGAAACTGGTCGTATCGCGCCCGTACCGTTAACAAGGAGCTGATCACTCCCGCATGGGTCGGGGCAGGAGCTCAGCTCGGGGGGATTTCTCTCACCATGCCCCTGAAAGAGCGCATCTTGGATTTGGTGGCGCTTCGTGACCCCATTGTGGATGTTCTGCTGTGCGCCAACACGGTGTACCGGTCGGGCCCCGCACTTGTGCTGTCAAACACTGATCCCTTCGGCGTCGAGAAGGCGCTGGAAAGATTCGGTGTCGAGGCAACAACTGCATGGATTTTGGGGGCCGGTGCAACCTCGAGGTCGGTGGCGCACGCTCTCGCATCGCGAGGGGTGGAGGAGATTGTCCTGTGTGCGCGAGACACGGAAAGGGCCGGGAGGTCAGCCCACATCTTGAGGGAGTCGGGACTGAACGTGAGTGTTGTCCCCTTTACCGACCTCGACGAGATTTCGGAGCCTGATCTTGTCGCATCAACCCTTCCCGGGGATGTGGAGGAATTCCCCAAGATTCCCCCCTCGGTTGTGGCATCAGCGTCCCTCTTCGATGTCGCATACTCGCCCTGGCCCTCGCACTACGCACAGGTATGGAGCAAGTCCTCAGGTCAGGTCGTCTCCGGACTGTGGATGCTGGCATACCAAGCGCTGGCGCAAGTCAGGCTTTTCTTGCACGGCGACGCCTCCCAATCCCTCCCGGACGAAGACCGCGTCTTTGACGCCATGCTCGACGCGGTAGGTCTTCCCTCGGGGTAGGAAGCCCCTCGATCCATGGGAGAATAGAACAATGCTTCGATGGATGACGGCGGGCGAATCTCACGGCCCTGAATTGGTTGGTGTGCTGGAGGGCCTGCCGGCTGGCGTTCCGCTGCTCATTGAGAACATTCAAGATGATCTCGCGCGCAGGAGGCTTGGATACGGTCGAGGCGCCAGGATGAAATTTGAGGCTGACGAGGTCAGCTTCTCCGGCGGTGTTCGACACGGTCTCACCCAAGGTGGCCCGATTGCGCTTCGCGTGGCCAACACCGAGTGGCCGAAGTGGGAAACGGTGATGAGTCCCCACCCCGTGGACGAGTCAGAGCTCCAGGGGGGTCGGGCAGCCGCCCTCACCAGGCCCAGACCCGGTCACGCCGACCTTGCCGGAATGCAGAAGTATGGCTTCGAAGATTCCCGCCCAGTGCTCGAGCGCGCCAGTGCGAGAGAAACCGCAGCCAGAGTCGCGTTGGGCGCTGTAGCGAGGTGTTTTCTGGCGGAGTTGGGTATTTCGGTTCTCTCCCACACGGTTGCCATAGGGCCCGTCAGTGTGCCAGAGGATGCCTCGATTCCTGGTCCCGAGGACATTGCAAGACTTGACGAGGACCCTTTGCGTTGCGCTCACCCGGAGACATCGGCTGCGATGGTTGCTGAGGTTGACCAAGCACACAAAGACGGCGACACCCTCGGTGGTGTCGTCGAGGTCGTAGTCAGGGGGCTTCCTCCGGGTCTTGGCTCCTATGTTCACTGGGATCGACGTCTCGATTCTCGTCTGGCTGGCGCTCTGATGGGAATCCAGGCCATCAAGGGTGTCGAAGTCGGCGATGGGTTCACGACGACCAGACGGCGCGGATCCGAAGCACATGACGAGATTGTGAACGACGGCAGTGGGGTGCAGCGGGTGAGCGAACGCGCCGGAGGAATTGAGGGTGGAATGACGACCGGCGGACCCCTCCGAGTTCGCGCCGGTATGAAGCCCATTTCGACAGTCCCAAGGGCTCTTCGAACGATTGATACCGCGTCAGGAGCAGAGGCTGTGGCGCACCACCAGAGATCGGATGTCTGCGCGGTGCCAGCCGCAGGAATTGTGGCGGAAGCCATGGTGATGCTCGTTGTAGCGGATGCAATCGTCGAGAAGTTTGGTGGTGACTCCGTGACCGAGGTGCAGCGCAATCTCCGCTCCTACCTGGAGAGTATCCCCGACACCATTCGACCCCATTCCTCGTGAGCACGAAGCCCCTGGTCGTGTTGGTAGGACCCCCTGCGGCTGGAAAGAGTCGTGTTGCGAAACGTTTGGGAAGAATCTTTGATGTCGCAGTGGTCGACACGGATACGGTGGTCTCCGCGCGGTGGGGCCCTATTCCCGAGATTTTCGAGACTCAGGGGGAACAATTTTTCCGCGAGAAGGAGCGTGTCGCCGTAGAGGAGGCGCTGAGGGCCTCGGGGGTTGTGTCGCTCGGAGGGGGCGCCGTGCTCAACCCGGACACTAGGCGTGATCTTGATGAGCACCGTGTGGCGCTGATTACCATCGACGCGGAGAGTGTTGCGGGGCGACTCGACAACGACAAGCGCCCCCTGTTGAAGGGTGGGCTTGACTCTTGGAAAGAACTTGTAGCGTCCCGTCAAGAGTTCTATGCCGCCGTGGCGAATCGGGAATTTGACGCATCGCATCGCACAGTCGATAGCCTCACGGAAGACATTGCGTCGTGGATTCGAGAGGATGCGGAACTATGAAGCACACCATCACGGTGAGTAACGCCTCCCAAGGTGATTACCCCGTTGTCGTGGGCCCCGGCGCGATGGAGGACATTCCTCAGCACATTCCGGGCGATGCGAAAAAGCTCCTGATCATTCACGCTCCTGCGCTGTCTCGCATTGCCGAGCAGATGAAAGAGGATTTGAGCGGTGAACGGGACGTGTTCCTCGCCGAGGTACCTGATGCCGAAGCGGCCAAACGGGTGGAGGTTGCGGCGTTCTGCTGGGGAATCCTCGGGCAACTCGACTTCCAGCGCAACGACGCCATACTCGGACTCGGCGGCGGAGCAACGACGGATCTCGCGGGTTTCGTTGCGGCTGCATGGCTTCGAGGTGTCGCCCTCATTCAAGTTCCCACCACGGTCCTCGCCATGGTGGATGCTGCGGTCGGGGGGAAGACCGGCGTCAACACCCAAGAGGGTAAGAATCTTGTCGGGGTCTTCTATTCGCCTCGGGCCGTGATTGCCGATACCGATGTTCTCGCTAGCCTCGGTGATAACGAGGTGAAAGCCGGCATGGCGGAAGTCGTGAAGTGTGGCTTCATCTCAGACCCCACCATTCTCGATGTGATTGAGGCGAATCCCGGGGAGGCAATAGATACTGCGTCTGAGGTGTTTGTTGATCTCGTGAGGAGAGCAGTTGCGGTCAAAGCCGCCGTCGTTGGAGATGACTTCCGGGAATCAGGGTTGCGCGAGATCCTCAATTACGGACACACCCTCGGTCACGCCATCGAGCACGCCGAGCGCTACCAATGGCGCCACGGTGCGGCGATTTCGATCGGGATGGTGTTCGCTGCCGAGCTCTCCCGCATAGTCGCCAATCTAAGCGATGAAGACGTGGAGCGCCATCGACGAATTCTCGGGTCGCTAGGTCTTCCGCTGGATTATCCGCAGGGTAGATGGAGAACTCTTCTTGCCACCATGCAAAAAGATAAGAAAGCCAGGGGAGGCGTTGTCCGGTTCGTGGTTCTGGATGCGCCCGGAAAACCTCGCGTCTTGGCCATCCCGGACGAGTCCGTTCTTTTTGCCGCCTATCAAGAGCTTGGCACCAGCGACAGCTAGGCTTGGAGAATGACAACCGTTCTGGTCCTCAACGGGCCCAATTTGAGCCGTCTCGGGTCGAGAGAACCTGAGATTTATGGTTCAGAGACTCTGAGCGATATCGAGAAGGGTCTCAGGGAGCGCCTTCCTGATGGCGTAGCGCTTGACTTTCGGCAGAGCGATGATGAGGCAACCCTGATGGGGTGGCTCCACGAGGCTGCAGATGCAACAACACCCGTTATCTTCAACCCGGCGGCTTTCACTCACTACTCCTACGCGCTCCGAGACGCGTGCCAGATTGTTGCTGACGCTGGGGTGGCCATTATCGAGGTGCACTTGTCCAATCCACACGCGAGGGAGACTTTCCGACACACTTCCGTGATTTCTGGGGCCGTTAGCGGCGTTATCGCGGGTTTTGGCGCTCAGTCTTACCATCTCGCCCTAACTCGAATCCTGACCCTTCTAGAGAGGAACTGACGTGGCAACAACAAACGACATCAAGAACGGAAGCGTTCTCAACTTGGAGGGCCAACTCTGGGCTGTCGTGGAGTTCCAACACGTCAAGCCTGGCAAGGGCGGCGCTTTTGTGCGCACGAAGATGAAGAATGTGAGATCCGGAAAAGTTGTCGACAAGACGTTCAATGCCGGGACAAAAATCGATTTCGCAGTCGTTGACCGGCGCGATTACACGTTCCTCTATCAAGACGGCGCAGACTACGTATTCATGGATCAAACCGATTATGACCAGGTGACAGTGCCGGGAACGGTCGTGGGAGACGCCGCAAACTTTATGCTCTCCAACCAGGCGGTAACCATCGCCATGCACGACGGTGAGCCCCTCTACGTCGATCTTCCCGCTTCGGTTGTGTTGGAAATCACCTACACCGAGCCAGGTCTTCAAGGTGACCGTTCGACTGGTGGGACAAAACCAGCGACTCTGGAGACCGGATACGAGATTCAGGTACCCCTCTTTGTTGAGCAGGGAACCAAGGTCAAGGTCGACACGAGAACCGGGGAGTATCTCGGGCGAGTGTCTGACGAGTGAGCGCCCGCCACAAAGCCCGTAAGCGCGCGCTCGAAATACTGTTCAGCGCGGATGTCAGCGGACAACCACTTGTCGATGCCCTCGAGGCTGCAACACTGCGGGCTGCGGGTGAGCCCGAACGGTCCTCGAGCTGGGGTTACGCCGAAGAAATAGTCCACGGCATCATCGCGCAGGGAGACGCCATCGACGGTGTACTGCGCGATACTTCTCAGTCGTGGCCGCTTGAGCGCATGCCTGCAGTTGACCGCGCAGTGCTGAGGATTGCAACCTGGGAAATCGTGCACAACCCTGACGTCCCTTCCGCCGTGGCAATCTCAGAGGCAGCAGACCTCGTCAACGAGTTGAGTACGGACTCATCCGCGTCGTTCGTGCACGGGATACTGGCCACGATTGCCGAAAAAGCTGGCGAAGTATCCCCATAGCCCGCCCGACTGCGCTACTCTGTCGGGAGCAGACCTGCTTTAACCAGCGTCCCGTGAGGCGCGAAAGGAGGGCTCGATGGGTGCGCGTACCGTTCTCACAGGGTCAGACATCGACAGGACCCTCCGTCGTATTGCCCACGAAATCGTCGAGGCGGTGCCTGAGTCTTCCCAGCTGGTTTTGCTCGGGATTCCCACCCGTGGGGCAGTCCTCGCTGGTCGTCTCTCGGTACTTATCGAATCCATTACCGGGCATGCAGTACCGCACGGTGACCTCGACGTCACCATGTTTCGGGATGACCTACAGCGCGGTGGCCACCGCACGCCAGCCCCCACGGTAGTTCCCGACGGGGGAATTGACGAGAAGGTATGTGTGCTGGTTGATGATGTGTTGTTTTCCGGTCGCACGGTGCGAGCTGCACTCGATGCCCTCACAGCCCTGGGGCGGCCCCACGCAGTGAAACTGGCGGTGCTCGTGGACAGAGGCCATCGCGAACTGCCCATACGCGCTGATCACGTAGGGAAGAACCTTCCTTCAGCTTTGGATGAGCGCATCACCGTTCAACTTCAAGAAACTGACGGTATCGAGCACGTGCAGGTGGTGTCATGAAACATCTTCTGGACACGACAACCCTGGACCGCGAACAGGCAGTGCGACTGCTCGATACGGCTGCAGAATTCTCGGACGTGGCCAACCGAAGCATGCCGAAACTACCGACATTGCGCGGTGTCACCATGGTCAACTTGTTCTTCGAGGACTCCACGAGAACTCGTCTCTCGTTCGAGGCTGCAGCAAAGCGTTTATCTGCTGACGTGATGACCTTCCAGGTACAAGGCTCCAGCGTGTCCAAAGGCGAAAGCCTGAAGGACACGGCTCAAACGGTCGAAGCGATGGGCGCAGACATCATCGTGATGCGCCACCCGGCCTCGGGGGCTGCGCATCGTCTCGCTCATTCGGGGTGGGTGGAGGCGTCCATTGTGAATGCCGGAGATGGGACGCATCAGCATCCGACTCAGGCCCTGCTAGACGCGGCAACCCTCCGCCATCGGTTTTCCCCAGACTCTCGCGGTGGCGACCTATCTGGCCTCCACGTCGCAATAGTCGGGGACATTGCTCACTCTCGGGTCGCACGGTCGAACGTGTCACTTCTGACCACGCTGGGAGCGAGAGTAACTGTTGTGGGTCCCACCGAGTTGATGCCCTCCGGGGTGGAGGACTGGCCGGTTGGGGTGATGTCGGATCTCGATGCTGTCATAGAGGGCGCTCCGGATGCCCTCATGATGTTGAGAATCCAACGTGAGCGCATCAAGGGTGAACACCAGCCCGCCTCCGGAGACTACGTGCGAAATTACTGCCTCACCACAGAAAGAGCCGACAGGCTTCCCTCCCACTCCCTGGTGATGCATCCAGGTCCGATGAACAGGGGAGTAGAGATTGCCTCCGACGTCGCCGATTCCCGTCGATCCGTCGTGCTGGAGCAGGTGCGGCAGGGTGTAGCGGTGCGCATGGCCGTGTTATTCAACCTGTGGGGTGG
>JALQXU010000129.1 GCA_023263045.1 Pontimonas sp. | reverse complement strand
ATCGTGTCCTCCACGTGAGACGCCTGCGTCGGAAGCGACACAGTGTGACCGGCTGCCTGGGCCAGGACACCCTCTGCCCCCTTTGTCACAATGACCAGGGCGACACCTCGTGATTGCCACAGGGAGAGAACCTCGTTCTCGCTGAGGTCCGGATACAGCCACGCGATGTCCTCATCGCTTGCTTTGACGATGTGGGAGAGCGACACCAGCTGCTCGATACGATCTCGCACAGCATCGGGGCTTCCCATGATGGAAGGCCTCACATTCGGGTCGTAGCTCACGCTGGCACCCAAAGCTCGCTGTGCTTCTACGATGTCGACGACCCCGGAGCCTCCTGGTTCTAGCGTCGCCCCAATCGAGCCGGTGTGGACGTGGAGAAAAGTCTCGTCAGGAACCATGTCCGGGGTGATGTCCCACAGCAGATCAAACTCGTACGAGGCAGAACCGTCCTGGGCGATGGTGGCGGTAGCGGTGGAAGTTCTCTCGAGCCCGTCGACATCATCAATCAACGTCACACCGCTGGAGCGGGCATGCTCGATGATGTCTCGACCTCTGTGGTCCGGGCCCACTCGGGCCGCCAGGGACACGTCATGGCCCAGTCGACCGAGGCCAATTGCCACGTTGAGCGGGCTACCACCGGGAGTTTCCGTGGTGGAATCACCTCGACGCGCGCAATCCGTGAGGGCCTCACCCACCACCAGGAATGTCGTCGACATGCAGACCCCTTCGCCTCACCGACATGCTATCGGCGGGTGGTGGCGTCTCTCACTTCACCGACGAGCTCTTCGATGATGTCCTCGAGGAACAACACTCCGGCCGTCTGCCCGGAGGCGTCCAACACTTTGGCCACGTGGCTCCCGGTATTGCGCAGAGTCGCGAGAGCGTCTTCGAGCTCCACCGTTTCCTGGAGTGCGACCAGGTTTCGAATTCGACGTGGGGGAACCGGATAATCGCTCTCCGTCTCATCACTATCGAGAAGGTCCTTGATGTGGACATAGCCGGTGGGATCGTCCTCGTCATCAACCAGGACATAGCGGCTAAAGCCACGTTGAGCGACTGCTTGGTGAACATCGCGGGGGGTCGCGTCTTCCGGAAGAGTCACCAACTGATCGAGAGGAATCGTGACATCCGTGACTTTCTTGGCAGTGAACTCGAACGCGGCGCTCAGCGCACCTGAGTGGTCCGATAGCATCCCGGTTTTCGTCGATTCCGCAACGATGGTCGCCACCTCGTCCAGGGTGTAGGCGCTGGTGGCTTCAGCTTTCGGCTCCACACCGGTCAGCTTCAAGATTCCATTCGCTATGGCGTTCATCGCCCTAATCACCGGAGAGATTACTTTCGACACAAAGACCAAGGGAGGAGCGAGGAACAGCACAGCTTTGTCGGGAAGAGAGAAGGAGATGTTCTTCGGAACCATTTCGCCCAGCACCACGTGCAAGTAGGTGACAAAGAGCAAAGCCAAGATAAAGGCCACCGTGCTCACCGCAGCGACCGGCAAGCCCAGGGACTCCAGGGGGCCCTCGAGTAGGTGATGGACCGCTGGCTCGGACACCAGCAGGATCAGCAAGGAACACACGGTGATTCCTAGCTGCGACGTCGCCAACATGAGAGTCGCGTTTTCCATCGCACCCAGAGCAGTCTTCGCCCGCTTACTCCCGGCTTCTGCCAGAGGCTCAATTTGGGAACGCTTAGCCGCCACCACGGCAAACTCGGCCCCCACGAAGAAGGCATTACCGGCGAGCAAAACCACCAACCAGGCAAGACCAGCCCAATCACTCACAGCAGCGTCACCTCCTCTGCGCTGACCTGGGGCGTGAAACGCACTCGGTCAATTCGTCGACCCTCCATGCGCTCCACTCGGAACACTCCCGTCTGGATAGTGACAGTGTCACCCACCTCAGCCATGCGACCCAACTGTTCGAGGATGAACCCAGCAATGGTCTCATAAGGGCCATCTTCTGGAACCTGAACTCCCGTTCGCTCTTCCAATTCATCGGGTCGAAGTGCTGCAGGGAAAGTGAACCAGTCCCTGGCCCGAACAACATCCAATGAGGCACGATCGTGCTCATCAGCGACCTCCCCAATGAGCTCCTCCACGAGATCTTCGAGAGTCGCAATACCCGATGTGCCACCGTATTCATCGACCACGATGGCGACCTGGTAGCCGCGTCCGCGAAGCTCGGTGAGCAACACATCGAGCGTCATGGTTTCAGGGACTCGAATCACCTCAGATTGCAACGCCGAAGCGGGGACTTCCGAGCGCTTATCGACCGGAACCGCGATCGCCTGCTTGACGTGCACAACACCGCGGACATCGTCGATCGACTCATCGATGACGGGGAACCTTGAGAACCCCGTCTTCTTCGCCAGAGCGATGATGTCCCACGCCGTGTCACTGCGGTGCACCGCTTCGACTTTGGTTCGAGGCGTCATCACGTCAATGGCGTTACGGGAGGAGAACTCGATTGTCCGAGAGAGCAGGGTCGCGGTGTCATCTTCCAGTAAGCCCTGCAAGGCAGAACGCTGCACCAGGCTGGAGAGTTCATCTGCCGTTCGAGAAGCCGACAGTTCCTCTTTGGGCTCGATACCCATCGCTCGCAAAATCCGGTTGGCACTCCCGTTGAGGAACGCAATAAACGGTCGGAACGTCCAGGTGAAGGCCACCTGCAGCGGCACGAGGACGCGGGCCGTCT
>JALQXU010000128.1 GCA_023263045.1 Pontimonas sp. | reverse complement strand
CCCTTGTGAACAAGAAGCGTGGCATCTCCACCGTCGTCAAGGATCATGTTAGGGCCGGAATGACCGTGAGCACTCCAATCAAAGATCTGCTCGGTACACCACCAATACTCTTCGAGGGTTTCCCCCTTCCAGGCAAAGACTGGAGTTCCCTGGGGCTCCTCGGGGGTTCCGCGACCCACAACAATGGCGGCTGCGGCGTCATCCTGGGTGGAGAAAATGTTGCAGCTTGCCCACCGCACGTCAGCACCCAGAGCGACGAGGGTCTCGATAAGCACCGCGGTTTGCACGGTCATGTGCAAAGAGCCGGCGATTCGAGCTCCCTTCAGAGGCTGATGGGGTCCAAATTCCTCACGAATGGCCATGAGGCCTGGCATCTCGTGCTCGGCAAGTCGAATCTGGTGGCGACCTGCCTCAGCGAGGGAGAGATTGGCAACGCGATATTGAAGTGGGGTGGCTGTCAGCATGGCTCTATTCTGACAGGTATTTCCCTGGAGGTATGCAGGGAATCGGGAGATCTAGCCCCGAATGATCTCCAAGACCTCATCTCGGATGGTCTCCATCAGCGCGGTTGTCTCCGCCTCCACATTGAGTCTTAGCAGCGGCTCCGTATTGGACGCCCTGACGTTGAACCACCAGAAGCGACCCTCAGTATTTCCCCGGACGGTGACCCCATCCAACTCATCCATCTCACCGCGACCGCCAAATCGCTCACTGACAGCGGCCAAGGTGGTTTCCAGGTTTCTCACAACGGAATTAATCTCGCCTGACTCGGCATACCGCGAATACTCGGACACCAATTCGGACAGTGGCAAACCAGAGTGACCCAACTCTGAAAGGACGTGAAGTGCCGCCAGCATCCCGTTATCCGCCCCCCAAAAATCTCTGAAGTAGTAGTGAGCAGAGTGCTCGCCACCAAAAACCGCCCCAGAGTCGCGCATGGTGTCCTTGATAAAGGAGTGGCCCACTTGAGTTCGAAGAGGCTTTGCGCCGTTTTCGACAATCACCTCGGTCACCGTCTGAGAGCAAATGAGATTGTGAATGATGGTGATATCTCCGGTCTCCCCGGTGTCGCGCACCCTCAGAATCTCTCGTTTGGCCACCATCGCGGCCACAGCGCTCGGTGACACTGGATTGCCACAGTCGTCGACCACGAAGCACCGATCAGCGTCCCCATCGAACGCCAAACCGATATCTGCCTCGTTCTCGAGCACCGCTCGTTGAAGGTCGACCAGGGTGGATGGCTCGAGCGGGTTCGCCTCGTGATTCGGGAAGGTTCCATCCAGTTCGAAATAGAGCGGAATAATCTCCAGAGGTAGCGAGTCGAGTCCTGCAGCATTCTGAAGCACAGCCGGGACCGTATAGCCAGCCATGCCGTTAGCTGCGTCCACCACAACCCGCAGCGGCCTGATCGACTCCAGTGGCACGAGCGACCTGAGGTATGCGGCGTAGTCAGCGAGAAGGTCCTCATGGATGGTGTCTCCTTCACCATCACCAAAGTCGACTTCCCCCAAAAGGTACTGCAGCGCCCGATCTCGAATGTCTGCCAGCCCCGTGTTCATACTGACCCCTTGAGCCCGTGGTCGGGAAAATTTGAGCCCGTTATAGGTCGCGGGGTTGTGGCTTGCTGTGAACATGACCGAGGCAACATCTCTCGTTCCCGAAGCGAAATAGACCATGTCTGTTGAGCACAATCCAATAGAAATCGGTGTTGCTCCTGCCGATTGAGCGCCCTTCATGAAAGCCTCGGCCAGCTTCGGAGAAGACTCTCTCATGTCCCAGCCGATAACAAATTGGTGCCCAGAGCCGACAATCACGTCCACAAAGGCCGCTCCCAGAGCGGTGACAACCTCGGGTGTCAGTTCTGAATCGACGAGCCCCCGGACGTCATACGACTTGACGATAGAGGCCAGGGGACCAGCTGACATGCCCCTAGCCTAGTGAGCGCTAAACCGCATCAGGGTAAGGGTGATACCGAACGACCCTCCACCCCACCGGACCAGTCAGTCGGTCCGAGTGAGCCTGGCACAAGTCATAGGTATGGGGCTCTCGCACCGTCGACAAGGGGCCCACTACCGCCTCTTGATCTGCGTATACATAGGTCAACGTCGCCGAAGCCGGGACCGCACAGGAACTCTTTGAACAAAGCCTCGGCGGGGGTTCACGATGGGGCATAGTTTCTCCAGAGTAGAGGCACTCTGGCGGACTACCCTCGAGACATGGCAGGCCATCGGATTTCGAGGCACCGTGATCCCTCAAACCACGTCATCGGTCCTAGTGCACAGTCTCGGGTTCGCCGGGGTGATAACTTTACTCAGGTAGTAGCCGCAACAGTCTCTTACCTGAAGAGCCAATGGCCCGCCGAGCTTTCAACCCTTCGGGTTGAGGTGTGGGGTATGCCTGAGAATCACGATGCCTCTCGGTTACCCCGATGGAATCTGAATCGAGAGAAGCGCACGATTCGCATCTATCGCCACCCAATCGAGCGGCTCACGAAGCTCCACCGTAGAGATCGATGGCACAAACGCGTCCTCATTGAAAACGCGATTTTCTCTGCCGTTGCGGACATGCTTGGCACAGATCCGTGGCAACTAGCTCCCGACCGATTCCATCCGCACTAACGAACCACGACTCGAACAGGCCCTTGAGCCGGAGGTGTAGGGAGGACTTGGAGATTGCCAATGATGGTCTCCGCCCTG
>JALQXU010000127.1 GCA_023263045.1 Pontimonas sp. | reverse complement strand
ACTGCCCTAATTCTGGCGAGTAGCTCTCTCGAGGAGTACGGCTTAGTCACATAATCGTCAGCACCCAACTCCAGGCCCACCACAATGTCTACTTCGGAATCTTTCGCCGTCAACATGATGATGGGCAGCGACGATCGATTTCTCACCTCACGGCACACCTCCGTGCCAGCGAGACCTGGAAGCATCAAGTCCAGCAACATGAGATCCGGCGGGGACTGATCAACCGCGTCAATCGCGGACAGCCCGTTGTCAACGACAGAAACCTCGTATCCTTCCCTCCTCAGCAAGTAAGCCAGAGGGTCACTCAGAGACTTCTCGTCCTCCACCACCAGGATCCTTGTCATGCACTACCTCTCAACGTCTCGCGCTCGCTCTCCTCATCAACCTCGACGAGCGGAATGTCCGATGTCGCACTGAATTCAGCCGGTCGAGAGGGCTTCGTTGGCTTCGTGAGGGGCACCACCTCCGATTCCTCATCGTCGATCAAGGCCTCGGCTGGTGCCTGTTGGAGTCGAATGGTGAAGGTAGAGCCTTTGCCCAATTGTGACCAGACCCGAACCTCACCTCGGTGGTTATTGACCACGTGCTTCACGATGGCCAGACCTAGGCCGGTTCCACCGGTTTCTCTCGATCGCGCGGGATCTGAGCGATAAAACCTCTCGAAGATGCGCTCAAGATCCGCTTCTGCAATGCCCTGCCCTTGGTCGGTAATGGAAATCTCGACCACCTTGTTTTTTACACTGACGCCTACCCCCACCCGACTTGGGCCCGTCGAGTACGTCACCGCATTACGGACGAGGTTGTGGACTGCGGTGACCAGCGACGAGAAATCACCCATGACATAGGCATTGGATTTGGCCGAAGCCACGAGAGAAATACCTGATTTCTCGGCAATAATCGCATTCGTTGCGAGTGCCTGCTCCACAACGCGTTCAATC
This sequence comes from Pontimonas sp., assembly GCA_023263045.1. Lineage (GTDB taxonomy): Bacteria > Actinomycetota > Actinomycetes > Actinomycetales > Microbacteriaceae > Pontimonas. Next base: position 1,789 of record JALQXU010000127.1, on the reverse strand, counting down.
GCAACGGGGTCGGGATCCTCGATAGTCCCTAGGGATTGAAGTCTGGTGAGCTCGATGATGTCGTTCGTCATCTCGGCGAGTCGATGACCCTCCTGTTCGAGCGTTGCCGCAAAAGACCGGACCTGTTCAGGATCATCTGCGGAGTAATGGAGTGCTTCGGCGAGCAATGAGACAGCGCCAATCGGAGTCTTCAGCTCGTGAGAAATATTGGCCACAAAATCCCGTCGAACTGCATCTAGGCGATACATTTCTGAGCGGTCATCGGCAACGAGCAACATCAGTCGAAGACCCAAGGGTGCAACACGAACCAAGAGGTTGGTGGGAAGGCCCGATGGGGAATCGGATTTCAGTTCAAACTCCCGTGAAAGGGGGATACCTTCGCTCCTCGACTCTTTGACGAGATCGAGAATCGGTCCATAGGTGAGGTCACGATCTTTCACCAACCCAAGCTCGAGCGCCGATTTTGCGGCCCGGAGAACCCGATTATCGGCATCGAGAACGATGCCCGTCGCGCCGATCACTTCTAGGGCTGTGTCAACCCCATCGGGAACGGGCTGCTCCAGAACTGTTTCAGCCCTTCGTTGCCATCGCAGAGCAAGCACCACCATGGTCGCGAGGGCAATCCCCAGCACAATGCCGATTCCCAAGCTCCAGCCAGAGGACCAGAACAGCTCCATAAGCCCCAGCCTACGGCGTGAGTCGGGGCTTGTCCGTGGTGTGGAGCACTAAACTAGGCCCCACAGAGCGAGTGTTAAGCAAAGCCTCACCGTTTGTTAACCCAACTGTGGGGGGATTGAGTTCACACCGACCACGCTTGAGCGAGGAGAACAATGCGCGAGCTATTCCAGCAAGAATTACGCGAAGTCCAAGACCAACTCGTCTCGATTGCAGAACTGGTGGCCGCGTCCATCACCGATGCTGTCGAGGCGTTCAATAAGTCTGACGTGACGCTCGCGGAATCTGTAATTGCGCGGGATAACCAGATTGACGATGCGGTCGTCGAGTTGGACGAGCACGCCATCACCATCCTTGCCCGCCAATCACCGGTGGCTAAAGACCTGCGCATTGTTGTCAGCGCGCTTCGCATTAGTTCTTCCCTGGAGCGTATGGGTGACATGGCCGAGCACCTCGCGCAGCTCGCCCGCTACCGCTTCCCCGAAAAAGTGGTTCCGAAGTCAATCCGCCCCACCTTCAAAGAGATGGGCGCATTGGACATTGGGATGGCGAACATGTTGGTGGAACTCCTGAGGAACGGTGACACCGATTTGGCGCAGAAGATTCGCGATGAGGATGACAAGGTGGACGCCCTGCATCTCTCCGTTTTCGAAACTGTTCTAAGTGACGCCTGGTCGCAAGAAACCGAGACAACTGTCGATGCCACTCTTGCCTCTCGCTACCTCGAGCGTTTTGCTGACCACGCCGTCTCCATTGCGAAGAAGATGGTCTACTTAGCCACCGGTGAGTGGAATCCCCAAACAGGGGTTATTTCTCTCTAGCGCTTCTTCTTTCCCTGGCCAGCGACAGCGGCGGCGCCTGCTTTAGCTGCCTCCGGGTCGAGATAGCGACCTGGAGCAAGCGGCTTTAGATCATCACCGAGCTCGTAGGCGAGCGGGATTCCCGTAGGGATATTCAACTCCGCAATGTCCGCTTCGCTAATTCCCTCCAGGTGCTTCACGAGGGCTCGAAGACTGTTGCCGTGGGCAACCACAAGAGTGACCTTTCCGACGGCGACATCTGGCGCAATATCGGAAGTCCAGTAAGGCAGAAGTCGATCAATCACAATCTTGAG
>JALQXU010000126.1 GCA_023263045.1 Pontimonas sp. | reverse complement strand
CAACCAGCTCAGCCCCGACGAGTTGGCGGGTGGAACATTCACGGTGACCAACACCGGGTCGAGAGGTGCCCTGTTTGACACACCTGTCGTATTCCTCCCCCAGGTCGCCATCTTGGGTACCGGAATCGTGCAGAAGAAACCCGTCGTGGTCACCCACAACGGTGATGACTCGATCGCCATTCGACAGACGGTGTTCCTCGCCCTGTCCTATGACCACCGAATTGTGGATGGTGCTGATGCGGCCCGCTTCCTCACCATGGTGAAGGACCGCCTCGAGGCAGGCGATTTCGACGCCGATTTGGGCATCTAGGAACAGGCGGGAGGAGAGGTAGCGATGGCGAAGAAGGATTCGGCGGAGAAAGAGCCCGGTCGTCTCAAGCAACTCTGGCAGATATTCAACCTCACCAAAGAGACCGACAAGCTCCTCGTCCCCATTCTGCTCGTCACCCTCATCGTCCCGATTGTCGCGGGTGTGGTGGCTGCCATGCTGATCTCTGGCGGCAGTATCCTCACCCTGATTCTCTACGTCATTACAGGAATCCTGCTAGCAGTGCTGCTCACCCTGGTGGTGCTCGGTCAACGAGCGGAGCGCACCGCCTATCAACAGATTTCTGGGCAGCCGGGGGCCGTGGGTGCAGTGTTGCGTAGCGCACTCCGTCGCGCGTGGCAGGCCAGCGAATTCCCTGTGGCCGTGAACCCGAGAACACAAGAGGCGGTGTATCGCGCGGTCGGAAAACCCGGTGTCGTGTTGATTGCTGAGGGTTCGAAGGCCAAGACGAAGAAGATGCTCGAAGACGAGCGTCGAGCGGTGTTGCGTGCGGTCCCGGATATCCCAGTGCACTTTGTGCACGTCGGACCCGATGCGGATGCAACACCTCTGCACAAGCTCAACAAGACACTCAAATCTTTCAAGAATTCTCTGCGCAAAGCCGAAGTCTTGGCCGTCTCGCACCGGTTGAACTCGCTCAAGAGCGGACCGGCGATGCCCATTCCCAAGGGAATGGATCCGACCAAGGTTCGGGCTCCGAAGCCTCGCTAGCGCCGCACCAAAATGGTTCCGACCAGTCGGTCGTGGACTCCGCGCTGATCCTCATCCACGATGAGGGCCGGAATCACGAGTGCAATCAGGAGCGGTCTCACCACAGGGGCAACAAGGCCTAGTGCTCCGCCTGTGATGGGGGCAATCCTGATCCCTGCGAGAAGGTGACCGGGCGAGCCGGCGAGAAGGAGACCTCCGACTAAGTTGAGCAACACAAAGAGAGCAAGCGTCCACCAGCCGTTGTAGTCAAAAAACAGCACCGACAGCACGACAGCCAGGGCCCAGTCGATTGCGAGGCCCGCCACTCTGCGCAGATAGGTGGGTGTCGATCGAGGCCCCTCCTGGGGCAAGCCGAACTTCTTGCCCGGCCAATAGTCCTCTTCTGCCACACCCCCAGTGTAGGTCGGGGATCTGATGTAACACGGCGGAAACAATCTGGATATGGACAAGAAATTGCCGAGAGTTAGCCTCGAGGCAGGTTGGAACCCCAACCGCACTCAATCCCACGAAAAACAGGAGTGACCTGCATGTTCAAGAACTCTTCGGAAGTACTGAAGTTCATCAAAGAAAAGGACGTCAAATTCCTTGACATCCGTTTCACCGACCTCCCTGGAGTGCAGCAGCACTTCAACATCCCCGCACACTCTGTCGACGAAGAGTTCTTCACCGTCGGCCAGCTCTTTGATGGGTCCTCCATCCGCGGGTTCCAGCAGATTCACGAATCAGACCTCCAGCTGATTCCCGATGTCACCACCGCCTATGTCGACGCATTCCGCGACGAGCTCACGCTGGTGATGGTCTTTGACATCTACAACCCGCGTAACGGTGAGATCTACAGCCGTGACCCCCGTCAGGTGGCCCACAAGGCGGAGAAGTACCTCGCCTCTACCGGTATCGCCGACACCGCGTTCTTCGCCCCAGAGGCCGAGTTCTACATTTTCGATGACGTGCGCTACGACGTTCGTCAGAACCGCAGCTTCTATGAGGTGGACTCGATCGAGGGCGCCTGGAACACCGGCCGCATGGAAGACGGCGGAAACCTCGCCAACAAGACCCCCTACAAGGGTGGCTACTTCCCGGTAACTCCGGTCGACCACTTCGCTGACCTGCGTGATGAGATCTGCCTAAAACTCGAGGAAGCCGGTCTCACCGTCGAGCGTTCACACCATGAGGTGGGAACCGCTGGTCAGTGCGAGATCAACTACCGCTTTGACCAGCTAATCAAGAGCGCCGACGACATCTTGAAGTTCAAGTACATCGTCAAGAACACCGCGCTCCAGTGGGGTAAGACCGCAACCTTTATGCCCAAGCCCCTCTTTGGCGACAACGGTTCAGGTATGCACACCCACCAGTCGCTGTGGAACGACGGTAAGCCACTGTTCTACGACGAGAAGGGCTACGGCGGTCTCTCCGACATCGCCCGCTGGTACATCGGTGGAATCCTGAAGCACGCTCCGGCACTGCTGGCCTTCACCAACCCCAGCTTGAACAGCTACCACCGTCTGGTGAAGGGCTTCGAAGCTCCCGTGAACCTGGTCTACTCGGCTGGTAACCGCTCGGCTGCAATTCGTATCCCAATGACCGGATCCAACCCCAAGGCGAAGCGCATTGAGTTCCGTGCCCCTGACAGCTCAGGAAACCCATACCTCGCCTTCTCAGCCATGCTGATGGCAGGTCTGGACGGTATCAAG
>JALQXU010000125.1:318-2745 GCA_023263045.1 Pontimonas sp. | reverse complement strand
CTCGCGTCGAGCGTAGCTTCATCATCGAGTCTGAGTTGAACGAGACCGGCTTGCACTCCGGAGAGTGCGACGCCGATTACCGCGGTGAGGATGGGGAGTGCGACCATCATTTCCGCGGTAATCGCCCCCCGCTCACCCGGAGAAGGTGAGCGCACTGCGGACCAAATCTGTCAGTATCTGGCGTACTTCGTCGCTGCGCATAATGACAACGAGTAGTCCGGCAAAACCCACGGCAGCCATCGTGGCGATGGCGTATTCCGCGGTTGCCGCACCTTCCTCATTGTCGGCGCGAAAGTGTGGTGTGTCCATCGTGATTCTCCCTCTTAGTTGAGATGACCGGGCGGTCATCGCGGTCAGGGTGGCATCTCGCACGCCTCTACGGTTGGTTCCGCTCGAGGGACACAAAAATAAGGTGCTGCAGCGAACTGGGGACATCACGACAGGAGATTTCCGGAACTCAGCCCCCACGCCAGGGGAACCACCGCCATCAGAAGGAATGCAGGAAGTACTAGGAGACCCAGCGGTAGCACCAATCGAACAGACAGAGAGCCCACCTCTCTCGTGGCAGACGTGCTCTCCACGTCTCGCGCATGGTCAAGTTGGGCTCTCACGAGCGAACTCACGGGAACGCCAACTCGAATGGACAGGGTCACCAGGTCCTCCAGGTCGTTCTCAGGTGGTTTTTCAAAGTCCCAACGGCTCATCACGCGATCCACGGTCCGCAGTGCGGTGCGCGGTAGGACACCTCCACCCAGGGCGATAAGAAACAGATCAGCTCGAGGAGAAGGCGGTGTCCGCTCGTTCACCACGCGGCGAACCATGACGCGCATCCACCACCAGGCAAGAACCAACAAGCCCACCCCCACGACAAGCGCGCCTCGACCAGGGGTTGTGAGAAAGAGAAAACTCAGAGAGTTCACTCCCCCAAGCGCTCCACCCAGCACAGCGACAATCGGCAAGAGCCCAACAAGTCTCATCGTGGCGTGCGGAGCGGCAAGTTCAGCGTCAATCAGCCTCGACGTCCTCTCCTGGTCACGAAGACCGCGCGAGAGTGACTCGAGGGCTGGACCCATCGGCGCACCGGACACTCGGGCGATCTCCCAGGCGGCGCCGAGGCTCCGCCAGGCTGAGGATTGGTCACGCAGAACCACGGTGAGTGCCTCCGTAAGGGATTGGCCCTTTGTCCTGGCACGCCACACCTGGTTGGTGATGCCCCCTGGTTCCCTCCTTCGGGCGATTTCCTCAAAAGCTCGATCAGGGGCGAGCCCGGCGCGCAGCATCGTCGCCAACTCCGCGATAACCCAGACGGGGTCCTCCGACGGAGGGGGCTTAGTCTGGGTGAAGGGTTTCCACAATGCCCAACTCACCACCTGCACTGAGGGTGGGGGTGCCCATCCTGATCTCTCTGGTGCCCTCGGGGGTGGACTTCAGGTGAATCACCACGTGCACCGCATCGATGACCTGTGCGGCGAGGACCCGAGGGGTCATCTGCGCCATGGTTCCCAGCCCCTCGAGCCTCGCGGGCACGCCCTCCAGAGATGACGCGTGCACCGTCGCGCCTCCCCCTGGATGGCCAGTGTGGAAGGCCTGGAGGACATCCGCGATCTCTGCCCCTCGAATCTCCCCGATAACCAACCGGCTGGGCCTCATTCGCAGGGACTCTCGAACGAGTCGAGAGAGAGTTACTTCCCCCGCCCCCTCGATATTGGGTTGACGGCACTCCAGGGAGACCACGTGCGGATGGTTCACCGTGATTTCGTGAACTTCCTCCAGGATGACCAGGCGCTCCGCGGGCGTCGCATACGCCATTAAGGCCCCTAGCAGAGTCGTTTTGCCACTCCCTGTTGCGCCAGAGATCAGAATCGTCTGACGGTTCTCGACCGCACTGATCAACGCGGGGATGACTTGATTGGCCCTCGCGAGGTTCAGTCTTGTGAGCTCAGGTGATCGGTGGCGAGAGATTCGAATCGATATCTCCGTTCCCGAAAGGGCGATCGGCGACAGCGTCACATGGACCCGGATGCCTCCGGTCAAGGCAACATCGACCAGGGGATGAGCCTCATCCACATGGCGACCACCCGATTCGATGAGGCCTCGTCCGATGTCGAGAGCTTGCTCCTTGCTCAGGCGAAGCCCCTCGGCCACAAAAGTCCCGCGACCGGAATCGACATAGACCTGTCCTCCCCCGAGGACGAACACGTCCTGAACCCTCGGGTCCTCCACCAGTGTGGCGAGTGGGCCGAGAGCGCGTCTCGTTTCACTACTCATGCCCCCTGGCCTCACAGTGGGCACCAGCCAGGGCACAGCGGTCCAAGCGCAGCGTACGATTTGCCTGCATAGCTGCCTCTTCTGCATCCATGGTCAACGACGGAGAGCGTGACCGACGATACATGAGCGCCACCAGACACTTTAGATCGGAAGAGCACA
>JALQXU010000125.1:0-308 GCA_023263045.1 Pontimonas sp. | reverse complement strand
GGATGGGGCCGAGTGCTCTGTGGAAAACCCGAGTTCCCCGCGGTCCTCGGCCTGTTCTACACTGACTCTGTCGGTGTTCGCTTCGCGCCTCCAGGCAGCGCGACCCGTAGGTATGAAGGATGACGATGTCCGAATCGCAGAAAATTGACAGTCTTCTGAACGAAGAGCGCAGGTTTCCTCCGAGCGCTGACTTTCAGGCAAACGCCATCGCCGGTCCCGAACTGTATGAGCAGGCTGCAGCCGATCGCCTGGGATTCTGGGCCGAGCAGTCCAGGGAACTCCTCCACTGGCACCGCCCCTTCACCGAG
>JALQXU010000124.1 GCA_023263045.1 Pontimonas sp. | reverse complement strand
CGTAAAAATCAGCATTCCCGCGACCATGCCCACCCCGGCGCCGATAAAGAGCCCACCCACGATAGGGGTGATGATGTCGGTGGGGCTGATGATGACATAGACCAAGCCTGCGAGCACACCCAACCAGGAACCACTCATCGCGGACGACAGCGCAGCGCGACCATAGCCAATTTTTCCGGTGACGCGTTCTACCAGAGTCACATCCGCTCCCACGATCGAAAGGGCCTGGGCCGGGACCCCTTTGGTCACCAAAGAATTAACCAGGGCTTGGGCCTCCGGATAGCCCGGAAAAGACGCTAGGGTCTCCCCTTCAGGGATCCGAAAAGCGGCGTCGGATCGACGCCCTCCGAAGCGATTTGTCTGGCTCACCCCACCATTCTCACACCCCTCTGGCTTAGGCTTGACACCGTCGCAGTCTGAGGAGTTTTCGTGGCGATCACGGTTGAGACCATAAATCAAGCGCTATCCACTGTCATCGACCCCGAGCTTCGGCTTCCGATCACCGAGCTTGACATGGTCGATTCCGTGTCCGTCACGGACACGTCCGTAAACGTCAGTGTTCTGCTCACGATTGTTGGGTGCCCAGCGGCCGCGGCAATTGAACGCGACGTTCGAGAGGCTCTTGCATCCGCTTCAGGCGGTCTCGACATCAGACTCTCAATGGGTGTTATGAGTCCCAAGCGCCGCGAAGGACTGATCACGAAGCTTCGATCGAGATCTCACACCAATCGTGCGTTTACTCCAGATTCACTGACCAGGGTGGTCGCCATCACGAGCGGTAAAGGTGGTGTGGGGAAATCCTCGATTACCGTGAATCTTGCGGCTGCTATCGCGAAGCGAGGGTTTCGAGTGGGTGTCATCGACGCCGACGTGTTCGGGTTCTCGATACCAGGTCTCGTCGGTTTAGAGGAGGCCACCCCAACACGTATCGACTCCATGATCCTCCCGCCGATTGCCTTTGATATGAAGATCCTCTCGATTGGAATGTTTCTCGAAACAGATCAGGCTGTTGCGTGGCGAGGCCCGCTGCTCCATCGAACCCTGGAGCAGTTTTTGACCGAGGCCTACTTTGGGGATCTTGACTTTCTCTTCCTCGATCTCCCGCCGGGGACCGGTGATATCGCCATATCAGTTGGGCAATTGCTCCCGCATGCGGAAATTCTTGTGGTGACCACACCACAAAAATCTGCTGCAGATGTCGCGTGGCGCTCCGGTGATGTCGCGCGTCAGACCGGCCAGAAGGTCCTGGGTGTGATCGAGAACATGTCTCCCACCACTCTGGCGGATGGAACCCCACTCGACGTCTTTGGATGCGGAGGCGGACAGGGGGCTGCTTCGAGACTGGGAGTTCCCCTGATGGGCAGTGTCCCACTGGCATCCGAACTCCGAATTGCCGGAGACGCAGGAGTCCCTCTTGTCGTGAGTGACCCCAGTTCACCTGCTGCTCAGGAGATTGCACGGGTGGCTGACACAGTTGTTCTAGGGGGAGAGTCCCTCGCGGGAAAGAATCTTCCTTTGGGCTAGGAGGCGAAAACTGAGCGCGCCACGGTAACTGCGGCGGCGATGAGTGCGCATGCGATAGCCAAACTCAGCAGGCGAGACGGTACTTTTCCCGCCAACGCGCTTCCCGCCACAACTCCGGGGATCGAACCCACCAAGAGATTCACGAGTAACTGAAGATTGACTAAACCGCCAAAAAGATAGGACATACCCGCTACTAATGCGATGGGTACGGCGAACAAGAGATCAGTTCCCACCAGCGCCCGTGGCGGCGTGTCCCGTGGGCTCACACGGCTGAGTAATGCCATTCCCAATGCTCCAGCTCCCACCGAGGTCAAAGAGACAGCCAGACCGATTCCTGCTCCCCCGCTGAAGGTCAGCACAGACGCGGAGCTACCAGAATCACGAGACTTGCTCTGTCGAGGCGATCTGAGACCTAGGCTTCGAACGAGCATGCTCACCGCTGCCACGGAAATAACAGACGCAAGGAGAATTCGAAGGACATCAGACTCGACTTGAATTTCAAGAAGGAGAAATAGGGCTAAGACCCCTACGCCCACACCCAAAAGCCCCCCGACCCAGAGTCTCCGCAAGACCAACCACTGAACGCCACCGTGCCGGATGTGGGTTAACCCACCCGCCACTTTTGTCACCGAGGCGTATAACAAGTCGGTAGCAACTGCAACTGCTGGGGAAACGCCAAATCCCACGATCAATAGTGGAGTCATGAGAGCCCCTGCGCCCACACCGGTGAGACCAACGAGAAAGCCAACGGCAGCGGCAGTCACTGCGATAGCAAAACTGAATTCCACAGCCTCCAGTGTGTCTCAATAATAAAGACGTGTCAAAAATTCGCACAATTAATCTCTAAGCGAGCAAAAATTCTGTTAGAGTTGCTTTTTGTGACAATGGCTACCGTTGAATCTTTAGCACGCAATGGCTCCGTCTGGACCGCGAAGACACTCCACCTCGAACTCACCAAGGCTTCTCAGCCTCCGTCATTGCGTACGGTACTCCGGGGAATTGATGAATTGATGGGTGACTCGCTCGTTTCATCGGCAGAACTTGTGGAAAACGGCTCAGGAAAGAGGATTAATCCACTCATTGTTCCCGCAATAAAATCCTGGCTGTCAGCGAAGAGGTACCCGCTCGAGATCCTCCAACTCATAACAAGCGCCGAGGGAGATCTTGTCGTTATGGTCAACTCCAAAGGCAGACTGATCTGGAAAGCTGCGGGAAAGAGGGGCATCAGACAGGCGATTTCCGAAGTA
>JALQXU010000123.1 GCA_023263045.1 Pontimonas sp. | reverse complement strand
TGGATCCCTGAAAACCGGAGAATAGTGATGGCGCAACTGTCGCACCAACGAGTCCTGTGGCAGCAAGGAGACCGAAAACGAGACTTTGACGTGCCTGACCCACAAAGAGAGACAAGAGCCCCAGAACCATCAGGACGCACCCCAAAGCAAAAGCAAACACACTGATGATTCCAGGGGCTACTGCCAAAACATCGCCCATGGCCGAGGGAAAGTTCTCCGGCCACCCCATAAGGGACACCCACCACGGAACGCGATCAAATTGATCGGCAACACCCGGGTCAGCGAACAGTACACCCCAGTTCTCCCACCAGCGACCAGACACTTGATCCCACCAGCCAAGAAACCTCGGAAGGGAGAGAACTGCTGAAGGGCCAAGAATAATCGGAAGTACCCCCACAAACATTCGTATTGGGTGCGAGACTGCGCGAGACAGCGCGCCTACAACTGCAGAAATAAGGACAATCGGCCACAAAGCAGGAGCGGACGATGTCACAACAATGGAGGCAAGAGAGGCTTGGCCCACTCGCTGCCAGGATTCGTGAGCGGTGATGAGAGTTCCGAGCAGCCAAGGAAGCGCAAGGAGCGCGAGTACGGCTCCCACTCGACCATCGGCGAGAGCGAGAAGCAGGGGCGGGCTGAGAGCCCAGATAAAGCTTGCGGCAGTCGTCGTCCATGCCTTGCTAAACAACTGAGAGAAACCCCACCAGGCGATGGAACCAGCGAGAGGGATTGCCAGCATAAAAAGCCCGACGAGAGCGGCATTAGGGTTCCACCATGTGAGGCTCCCCAGCAGAGCAAACAACACCGCAGCTGGATCTGAAGGCACTAGCGAACCATCGGGGCCAGGAAGGGTCCAGACGTTGTCCCATAGCCCGCTGCCGGCTTCTGAGATGGGGACGAGGCCTCCGCCTTGGAGATAGCCTGCTCCCCACCACCGACCAAAAATAAGCCCTGAGAAGACGAGCAGTGCTAGAACCAACCAGGGAAACGAAGGAAAGATTGGAGGTAGTGGGTTTCGTGATCCCCGTTCTTCCTCACGAGCGAGCCCAGCCTCGCGGGCAATGGATTTCTTCTTTCTGACCTCACTAGGCGGGATTCGCAGCGAGTCGATGGTGGCCCACGTCGTTACACGCTGAGAAGCCAGCAACTGCCGAGCTCCAAGAATTGAGCCCAATTGTGCGAAAACACCGAGTGAAGCAAGCAACTCGGAGCCCATACGGTCCGGCCGCTTGACAAAAAGCTGACCACCCGCTCGAAGGATGCCCCACGGAAGAACCCACACCAGGAGAGCCGGAAGGAGCCACAGGGGCGCATAAACTAGGCGTCGATACAGCCAAGCTCGCCGAACAAGGGCGTACTCCGTTACCCCAGAAAGCTTCCTGCGAGCATTCCACTCCGCCGGGCCTGCCCCTACCTGAACCACAGACCGCGGAACCACAACAACCCTGTGTCCTGCGAGACGCGCTCGAACACACAGATCAAGCCCTCCATCAAATGGGCCAAGTCCCGAATCAAAACCCTCCAGGTCTCGGAAGACAGATGCCTTGACAAGCATTCCTACTTCGCTTACCGCAAGGACATCGCTCAACCGGTCGTACTGAGCTTGATCTCTCTCCCTTTCTGCAAGCGCTATTCGCTCGCCAAACCGGGTCATCGTTTCACCCATCTCGCGAATAACCCCTGGATCAGCTGCCACCCGCTGTTTGGGCCCAACAATCTTGACAAGGGGCGCGTTCTCGACGGATCTGGTCAAGCCCTCGAGGGCTACTTCGTTGGCAACTGTGTCGTCTCGGAGTAGCCACAGCCATTCCGTGTCGGGAATCGTCGCCCTTTCACCAAAAGCCTTCTCCACACCCTCGTCAATGGCTTCAGCGAAGCGCGTCGAGTAGGGAACGCTACAGATGTCCCACGTGAATGCAGCTCCCTTCAGAGCGGAATCGATCACAGGTCCTAACGTGGAGTCTGCCGAGGAATCGACGAGGACAAGGTTGGAGATTGTTCTGGTTTGGTCCTTGAGTGCTACCAGACTCTCTGAGAGTGTCTCTCCGCCCTGACGAATAACGAGGATCGCCGTGACACTGGCGCGCATATGAGTCGTCTACGCGCGTCTGCGCAAACGCCGGCGCTCGCGTTCTGAGAGCCCACCCCAAATGCCAAAACGTTCGTCATTCTTCAGCGCATATTCGAGGCATTCAGCCTTGACTTCGCAACCGGAGCAGATCTTCTTGGCGTCGCGAGTGGACCCTCCCTTCTCGGGGAAGAACGCTTCAGGATCTGTCTGCGCACATAGTGCGTCGGCCTGCCACGCGAGCGCACCCTCGTCATCTTCGGGCCTACGGATTCCGGGGATTCCCAGTCGTACCGGGTCTACGAACCAGTTATCGGGTACGGAATTCCGATACTCGCTCACGTGGGCTCCTTTACCGCCGTCGTCCGGCCTCCGACATCAGGTCCCCACAATTACACCGGTGTAATTACCCCTACGTCAAGTCCGATTGAGGGAAACACTCATGTGAGGGTTTAACTAAGCTCGTTTTAGTGCGGTGCGAGTGCACGACGAATAGCTTCAGCGAGCCGCTCGGATGACACATCCCATCCGGCTTTCTCTTCGACGAGTGTTTTTGCCTGCCCCACAATCTCAGCCTTGCGGGCCGGATCTGAAGTCAGAGCGCGCTCTATCGCAGACGCCAAAGCGTCAGCATCTCCCACAGGGAAGGTCCAACCCGTGATGCCTTCCATCACCCATTCCGCGGACCCCGAGGTGAGTGAACTCACAACCGGAACCCCCAGAGCCATCGCGTCCATTACTGTGACCGACGTTCCATCGGTTCTCGTTGTGA
>JALQXU010000122.1 GCA_023263045.1 Pontimonas sp. | reverse complement strand
TATCCCTTTCTTTCTCGCAAGAAACACCCGGGGAATGTCCTCCGTGACCGTCACCACCAGGTACGGATAGGACTTGTCGTCACGGAAGCGAACATTGAACTCGGGTTGGAATTCCTTAATCCAGAGGTATTCAAGCTGCAGTGCCTGACGCTCAGTAGGCACCAAAGTCCAATCGAGAGACCGCGCCGTGGCGACCATTCGACGCGTTCTGTCGTGGAGGGTCGCCGGCTCTGCAAAGTAGCTCTGGAGCCTGCTGCGCAGGTTTTTGGCCTTGCCCACGTAGATGGCCCTGCCCCGCTCGTCGAGAAAGCGATACACGCCAGGGGAAGCGGGGATATCCCTCGAGGGAGGTTGCCAGGCGTAGCGAGTCGCCACGGTTAGCCCAACGTTTCCTTGAGGAACGCTCCGGTGTGGGAGGCTGCCACAGCTGCGACATCAGCCGGTGTGCCCTCGGCAATGACAGTGCCACCTCCCGCTCCACCCTCAGGGCCAAGGTCGATGATCCAATCAGAGGCGCGAATCACGTCGAGGTTGTGTTCGATGACCATCACAGTGTTTCCCTTATCGGCAAGACCCTGGAGCACGTCGAGAAGCTTCTTGACATCATGGAAATGCAGTCCCGTGGTCGGTTCATCGAGAACGTAGATGGTGCGACCAGTGGAACGCTTTTGAAGCTCCGTAGCGAGCTTTACCCGCTGCGCTTCCCCTCCCGAGAGGGTTGTCGCTGATTGACCCAATCGCACATATCCCAGCCCCACATCGACAAGTGTCTTGAGATAGCGATGGATTGCGCTGATGGGCTCGAAGAAATCTGCCGCTTCGGTGATGGGCATATTGAGCACATCGGCTATGGTTTTGCCCTTGTAGTGGACCTGCAGAGTCTCGCGGTTGTACCTCGCGCCGTGACAGACCTCGCAGTCCACGTACACATCTGGGAGGAAGTTCATTTCAATGGTGATCGTTCCATCACCAGAACAGTTCTCGCAGCGCCCGCCTTTGACGTTAAAGCTGAAACGACCGGGCTGATAGCCCCTCATTTTCGCTTCCTGTGTTTCAGCGAACAATGCCCGGATTTTGTCGAACACACCGGTGTAAGTCGCGGGGTTACTCCTCGGTGTGCGACCTATCGGCGCTTGGTCGACGTGCACAATTTTGTCGAGTTGGTCGACTCCCTTAATCCTCGTGTGAAGACCTGGCACGTGGCGTGCACCGTTGAGCGTGTTCGCGAGTGAACGATAAATAATGTCGTTGACAAGGGTTGATTTACCCGAACCGCTGACCCCGGTGATAGCCACCATCACTCCGAGCGGGATGTCGACGGAGATGTCTTTTAGGTTGTTGGCTCGTGCTCCCTCGACAGTAATCATCCGCGATGTGTCGATCGGTCTGGGCTCGCGCTCCACAAAGACTCGCGTGCGACCCGAAAGGTAGTCCGCGGTGATGGATTTCTTCTCCCGCAAGAGGGTTGTCAAACTCCCTTGGTGAACAACCTCTCCCCCGAATTCGCCGGCACCAGGGCCAATGTCGATAATCCAATCTGCAGCCTGAATGGTCTCTTCATCGTGCTCGACGACGATGAGCGTGTTACCCAGGTCGCGCAGTTTCAACAAAGTATCGATGAGCCGGCGATTGTCTCTCTGGTGGAGACCAATACTGGGTTCATCCAAGACATAGAGGACGCCGGTAAGGCCAGAACCAATCTGAGTGGCGAGTCGAATGCGCTGAGCCTCACCACCGGACAACGACCCTGCGCTGCGCGACATACTGAGATAGTTCAATCCCACTTCGAGCAGGAACTCCAAACGGGCTCGAATCTCGCGCAGAATGGGAGTGGCGATGGATTCATCTCGCTCCGAAAGGGTCAGCGAGTTCATGAACTCGTGTGCTTCTAGCAGGCTAAGGTCTGCCACGTCTGAAATGGAAAGCCCTCCCACTGTGACGGCCAAGATTTCAGGGCGGAGACGCTTCCCGTGACAGGATGTGCACTGCACTTCCCGCATGTAGTCGGCGAAGCGCTGTTTGCTCCACTCGCTATCTGTTTCCTGATACTTGCGCTCAATGTAGGGGATCACTCCCTCAAAACCAGAGGAGTACTTGACGTCCCGACCAAAGCGGTTGCGATAACGAACCACAAGCTCAAAGTTGTTTCCGTGCAACACGGCGTCCTGGATCGTCTGCGTCAGCTGAGACCACGGGGTTTCGAGCGAAAAGTCCAACTCGTCTGCAAGACTGCGTAAAAGATTGCGGAAGTAGCCGTAAAGCCCCTTGCCTGACTGCGTCCAGGGCCGGATGGCACCCTGTTCGATGCTGAGCTCTGGGTCACCAATCACCATCATGGGATCGACGGCTTGGGTGAAACCCAATCCTGAGCAGGAGGGGCACGCTCCAAAGGGTGAATTGAAAGAAAAAGTGCGCGGTTCTACTTCAGTGAGCCCCACTGTGCAGCCACTCGGACAGCTGAGTTTCTCACTGTAGGTTTGCTCGGCATCGTCATCGACGCCATGAACAATGACCACCCCATCCGAAAGCTTGAGTCCTGTCTCTAATGAGTCCGTGAGACGCCCGGCTATGTCGTCTCCAAGGACCAAACGGTCGACCACCACGTCGATATCGTGTTTCTTCGTTTTGGCGAGCTTCGGAGGCTCACCCAGACTGACAACGTCGCCATCGATGCGCGCACGCGCGAAACCCTGTGAATTCAGGGAACGCAGGAGGTCGACGAACTCGCCCTTTCTCCCGGCCACGACAGGCGCAAGAATCTGAAAACGCCTCCCTGGATCACCTTTGAGGATGGAGTCGGCGATGTCCTGAACGCTCTGGCGTCGAATGGGTTGCCCACATTCCACGCAGTGAGGT
>JALQXU010000121.1 GCA_023263045.1 Pontimonas sp. | reverse complement strand
AAGCCGGCGTAGGGGCCAAAGAGGAGGCTTATCTGACCATCAACCACCCGGGTATCCAAATGAGGAACGGACATAGGAGGAGCTCCTACGCTTGCTTTTCCATAAACCTTTGCTTTGTGAAGAGCTGCGATTTCCGCGTTATCGCAGCGCAACCAGATGCCACTCACCGGGAAGCCCCCATACCCACGAATCTCTGGTATTCCAGACTTCTGGAGAAGATTCAGCGATATTCCGCCGGCTCCCACGAAGACAAACGATGCATCTACCCAGGCAGGGGTGCCACCAATCTCTGACTGAATCTTCAGGCCCCACATTCCGCGCGACTGAAGCCGCTCGACTAGCTTCCGTGTGAGAGATCCAAAATCAACGTCACTACCGGAGAGGAACCTTGTTGCCGCGAGTGGCTCTCCCTTCTTACGCCCATCAATCAAGAGCGGCGCCCACCTCGCGATGACGCGAGGATCTTCGGTGTATTCCATATTCGGAAAAAGAGGGTGGTCTTTGAGAGCCTCGTAGCGCTTCTTCAGGTACGCGACATTGTCCGCTCCCCACACAAAACTCATGTGTGGCGACGGGTTGATGAATGACCGAGGGTCGGGAACCGCTTTGATCGAAACGAGCCAAGACCAAAACTGCCTCGACACTTGGAACTGCTCGTTGACCTTGATGGCGCTCTCCGTCGCGAGTGTTCCATCGGGTCGCTCGGGAGTGTAATTCAATTCACACAGCGCCGAGTGGCCTGTGCCTGCGTTATTCCACGCGTTCGAGCTCTCAAACCCGACTTCGGAGAGCTTCTCGACGAGCAGAATGTTCCATTCTGGTTCGAGTTCTGCGAGGAGAGTTCCGAGTGTCGCACTCATGATGCCTCCTCCGACGAGGACCGCATCAAAATGTTCACTCACACATCCCAGTCTAGGACAGCACTGCTGGCGCCTAAACTGAGGAGGTGAGCAAGGACATCGGCTCCTCCCGGACGGGATGGGCGCGACTGGGAGCGGTCGGACTCGTCGGGGGTTTCTTTGCCGGCATATTTGGCGTGGGCGGTGGGCTTCTTATGGTTCCACTCTTGCTGTGGTGGACATCCATGGACCAGCGTCGAGCGAGCGCAACGTCACTTCTTGCCATCACCCCGGCTGCCATCATCGGTGCGATTTCTTATGGTGTCGGTGGAGTTTTCGCCTGGTTACCTGCCATCTTCGTGGCAGCCGGAAGCATCACAGGAGCTCAGCTCGGGGCGTGGATTCTCAAAGAAATTCCCCTTGAGCCTCTCCGGTGGGGGTTTATTGCCTTCGTGCTGCTTTCTGGTGCCATGTTGTTTGTCACCGTGCCCAACCGTGACGCACTCTTTGAACTCAGCGCGACAATAGCGGCACTCCTCATCGGCCTGGGTTTGCTCATGGGAATTGCCTCGGGGTTGTTTGGAATTGGTGGTGGAGTCATTGTCATTCCCGCCCTGATGCTCTTTCTGGGTCAAAGCGACCTCGTGGCGAAGAGCGTTTCACTCCTCGCGATGGCACCAGGATCAATAAGTGGGAGTGTGTCCCACCTCCGATATAAAACGGCATCATTGCGCGATGGAGCGTGGGCGTCACTCGGAGCAATCACGACCACGCCGCTGGGCGCTCTCGTTGCGTTTGGCCTCAGTGCCCAGGCAGCTGCAATCCTGTTCGGCGCGCTTACCTTGTTTGTCGCGGTGAGCTTGATCTATCGAGCACTCAAAGACCGTAAAAAGCCTTAGAGCCTGGCCGCAACGATTTCAGCAATCTGGACCGCGTTGAGCGCAGCACCCTTGCGCAAATTGTCGTTACTGATAAACATCGCAAGGCCACGGTTCTCAGGCACACCCTCATCTTGCCGGATACGCCCCACCAGGCTTGGGTCGGCGCCAGCGGCTTTGAGTGGTGTGGGAACATCTTCGAGCTGAACTCCGGGAGTTACGGCAAGAATTTCCCTCGCCCTCGCGACCGTGAGTGGTTGTTCAAACTCAGCATTGACTTGTAGTGAGTGCCCCGTAAAGACAGGGACTCGAACACAGGTTCCACTCACGAGAAGATCAGGAATACCAAGAATCTTGCGACTCTCGTTCCGGAGCTTCTTTTCTTCATCCGTTTCACCCAACCCGTCTTGGACAATGCTTCCCGCCATGGGGACTACATTGAACGCGATAGTTTCGGGAAAAACCTGCGGACGAGAAAATGGGACCGCCGCTCCATCATGAACGAGGCCCATCAGGTCGTGGCCCTGCGCTGAACTAACTTGGCCCTCAAGCTCTTCACCACCCTTGAGCCCTGCACCGGAAACCGCCTGATAGGTCGAGACAATCAAGCGATTCAACACAGCCTCATCGTGGAGGGCTTTCAGTGCGGGCATCGCAGCCATCGTCGTGCAATTAGGGTTGGCGATAATTCCCTTGGGTGGGCTCACCGTCTCTTCCGGGTTGACCTCCGAGACGACGAGAGGAACATCAGGATCCATGCGCCACCCACTGGAGTTATCGATGACGATGACCCCGGCCTCGGCGAACCTCGGAGCTTGCTCCTTGGAAAGCGTCGCACCGGCACTAAAGATCGCAATATCCAATCCGGTCGGGTCAGCGGCCGCTACATCCTCGACAACTATGCTCTGGTCACCAAAGGTTAGTGTGGTGCCAGCGCTCTTCGCCGAAGCGAAGAAGCGCACGGAATCGAGGGGCAACTCCCTTTCGAGCAGCAACTGCCGCACCACTTGACCAACCTGGCCGGTAGCGCCGACCACACCGAGTGACACCATTAGCGACCGGTCCCCGCGTAGACGGTGGCATCCACATCTCCATCGAGACCAAAAGCAGTGTGGACAACTTTGACAGCATCTCCGAGAATCTCCTCGCGCATAATGACGGAAATCCGAATCTCGCTCGTGGAAATCATCTCTATGTTGATTCCAGCCTGAGACAGAGCGGTGAAAAGCTGAGCT
>JALQXU010000120.1 GCA_023263045.1 Pontimonas sp. | reverse complement strand
GGAATACGCCACGCTCCCATCGTGCATCGAACTTGTCTTTACCTGCTGAACCTGGTTCAAGGTACAACACCTGCTCACCAAACTCACGGATATCTCTCTTAAAGGTACGACCTGTTCTCCTTTCCCGACGAAATCGGCTCGGGGCTCGCGGTCTTTCACCCCAAGGGTGGTGTCATTCGGCGTGAGATGGAGGATTACTCGAGGCGGCGGCACGAAGAGGCAGGCTATGAGTTCGTCTACACCCCGCACATTACGAAATCGGAGCTTTTTGAGACCTCCGGCCACCTCTCTTGGTACAAGGAGGGAATGTTCCCTCCTATGCGAATGGACGAGCACCGCAACGAGGCGGGTGAGGTAACGAAGCAGGGCGCTGACTACTACCTCAAGCCAATGAACTGTCCGTTCCACATTCTCATTTATCGCGCGAGGCAGCGCTCCTACCGCGAGTTGCCGCTACGCATGTTCGAATTTGGGTCCGTCTATCGCTACGAAAAAAGCGGTGTGGTTCACGGTCTGACCAGAGTGCGCGGTCTCACCATGGACGACGCTCACATTTTCGTCACCGCAGAGCAACTGGAGCAAGAGCTCTCTGCGCTTCTGGACTTTGTGCTGGGCCTCCTCGCAGATTTCGGTTTGACCGACTTCTATCTCGAGCTCTCCACGAGGGATAGTGACAGTGAAAAATTTGTCGGCTCCGACGAATTGTGGGAGAGGGCGACCGCAACGTTGGCCTCTGTCGCGGAAAAGTCGGGTCTTGATCTCGTGCCAGATCCTGGTGGTGCCGCGTTCTATGGGCCGAAAATTTCGGTTCAAGCGCGCGACGCGATCGGACGGAGCTGGCAGATGTCGACGATTCAGCTCGACTTCAACCTTCCCGCGCGATTTGAGCTGGAGTACCAATCTCCCGATGGTTCGCGCCAGCAGCCCATCATGATCCACCGAGCCCTCTTTGGATCCATTGAGCGCTTCTTTGGAGTGCTGACAGAGCACTATGCGGGGGCCTTTCCCGCATGGCTCGCACCGGTGCAGGTCGTCGGCATTCCGGTGGCAGAAGAGTTTGCTGACTACCTGGGGGACTTCATCAAAGATCTTCGCCAGGAGGGCGTCCGAGCGGAGCTGGATGATTCGGATGATCGAATGCAAAAGAAGATTCGAACCCACACCAAAGACAAGGTTCCCTTCCTGTTGATCGCTGGTGAGGATGATCGAAGCGCTGGCGCCGTGAGTTTCCGCTTCCGAGACGGTTCGCAACAGAACGGTGTGTCTCTCGAGGAGGCGAAAGCCCTGATTCTGACCCGCATCCGCGAGAAGGCCCATGCCTGAGAGCGTGGAGGGTCCCAACCCGTCGGTTGATGCTTCGGGCCTCCCCGGTGTGCCAGATGCTTTTCAACGGTTGTGGACTCCGCACCGCATCGCTTACATCCAGGGAGAAACCACACCTGAAGATGGCAGCTGTGTGTTTTGCGTGGCCCCCGATAGGCCGGAAGACGAGTCACTGGTTGTTCGTCGCGGGGAGACCGTGTACGCGGTGCTGAACCTGTATCCCTATAACGCAGGGCACCTGCTGATATGCCCTTATCGGCATGTTGCGAATTATGACGACATTACTCCCGAGGAATTGTCTGAGATGGGGCAGATGACGCAGGAGGCCATGGTGACCCTGAGGGCGGTCTCCGGTGCCCACGGATTCAACCTCGGTATCAACCAGGGAAAGGTTGCGGGAGCAGGCATCGAGGAGCATCTCCACCAGCACGTGGTTCCCCGGTGGGGTCAAGATTCCAACTTTTTCCCGATCGTCGCCCGCACGAAAGCCATGCCCCAGCTACTCGGAGATATGAGAGAGATCCTCCGCACGAGCTGGCATTCAGGTTCCACCGGTTAGACTTTCGACGCTCCACACCGAGCGCCCCAGAGAGGATTCCGATACACCATGACCGAACCCACCACGCCTGTGTCGACCGGGAGCGCCCGCGTCAAGAGAGGGCTCGCAGAGATGCTCAAGGGCGGCGTCATTATGGACGTCGTAACCCCGGAGCAGGCTCGTATTGCCGAGGATGCTGGTGCGGTCGCAGTGATGGCTCTCGAGCGAGTCCCTGCCGACATTCGTGCAGAGGGTGGTGTCGCGCGCATGAGCGATCCCGACCTCATCCAAGGGATCATCGATTCGGTCTCCATTCCGGTGATGGCGAAGGCTCGAATTGGACACTTTGTGGAGGCCCAAGTCTTGGAGGCCCTCAAGGTCGACTACATCGACGAGTCCGAGGTGTTGAGCCCCGCAGATTACGTCAACCACATCGACAAGTGGCGCTACACCGTTCCCTTTGTGTGTGGTGCAACCAACCTCGGTGAGGCACTGAGGCGCATTACCGAGGGTGCCGCGATGATTCGCTCCAAGGGTGAAGCTGGCACAGGGGATGTGTCAGAAGCGACCAAGCACATTCGCACCATCAAAGGTGAGATCAACCGACTGTCGTCGATGACTCCGGACGAACTCTACGTTCAGGCCAAAGAGCTTCAAGCCCCCTACGAGCTCGTCGCGGAGGTCGCGCAAACAGGAAAACTTCCCGTTGTGTTGTTCACCGCCGGGGGAATCGCCACCCCCGCCGATGCCGCCATGATGATGCAGCTCGGCGCTGATGGCGTGTTCGTGGGCTCTGGCATCTTCAAGTCGGGAAACCCGGCAGAGCGTGCGAGTGCCATTGTGAAAGCGACTGCCCAATATACGGATGCTTCCGTGATCGCTGATGTCTCTCGAGGACTGGGCGAGGCCATGGTCGGCATCAACGTCAATGACCTGCCTGCCCCTCACCGTCTCGCAGAGCGTGGCTGGTAGTCACACCCCTCTGATCGGTGTTCTCGCTCTCCAAGGAGATGTGAGGGAGCACCGCTCGATGCTCCAGGAGCTGGGCGTTGAGGTGCGAGAGGTTCGCCTCCCGGCACATTTGGAGGGTCTCAACGGTCTTGTTA
>JALQXU010000011.1 GCA_023263045.1 Pontimonas sp. | reverse complement strand
GTGACCATCCTCGGCACAGACCCTGGTTCACTGAGCTCGGGCGCGCTCTCACAGTTAGTGGGTGTTGTGCCACAAAATCCCGCTCATAGCTTTTTCCACTCCAGTGTCCGCGCCGAGCTCGGGAAAGGCAGAGCAGACGAAGTCGCCACGAGCTGGGGTTTGACTGGCGTTCTCGACCACCACCCCCTCACGCTCAGCGGTGGTCAACAGCGACGCTTGGCTCTAGCGTTAGCTTCAGGGGAAGGACAGCGACTTCTTGTCCTCGATGAGCCCAGTCAATCCCTCGATAGAGCTGGCCGGGAGCAGCTTGTTGCAAACCTGAGGGACGCCGCAGAGAGAGGACTAGCAGTAGTTCTTGCCACCCACGATGACACTTTGGTTCACGAACTGGGGGCTCGAGAGATTGTCTTGCCGTCTTCGCCTGCACGCCATGCGCCCGCGCGCCCCGCGAGCATCCTCGAGAAAGCGAACCCGCTCTCGCTGCTCGGTGCTGCGTTAATCCCCGCTATCGCGTTACTGTCCACCATCGACCTCGTGTCGGCCGGTGTCGCAGTGGCCTTCGTGCTTGCCGGTTTACCTCTCGTCGCACGTGGGGTGTCTCGCCTGGGGTTGCGGATGCTCCCGGTGGTGCTCGCCTCAGGGTTCTCCGCCATCACCATCGCCCTCTATGGCGAGACCTCAGGGGCGATGTTCTTCGAGTGGGGCCTGATTCAGGTCTCCGAGGGGTCCCTTTCCCTCGCGCTTGCCACCGCGCTTCGCATTATCGCTATTGGAGCACCTGCTGTGCTCCTGTTTTCCCAGGTTGATGCCACCCGATTCGCCGATGCGCTGGCCCAGCAGGCCCGCGCGCCGGAAAACTTCGTCGTGGGTGGTCTGGCGGGCCTGCGCTTGCTCGATGTGGTCGCTGGAGATCGTGAAGTACGCGAATGGATGGTGCGATCTCGAGGGAGAGGCGATCGCGGGGTTCTCCGGCGAGTCGCGAGCGTTGCGTTCACGACCTTCGTGCTCGCCATTAGGAGATCTCACACTCTCGCCATGGCCATGGAAGCGCGGGCGTTCGGTCTTCACAGCTCGCGCACCCACTTTCGGACCTCCCTGTTTCCCGCGAGAGATTACCTCTGGATTGCAGGTGGCGCCGTGGTGGGAGCACTTTCCGTGGGAGCAGCCCTTCTGACTGGACAGTTCAATGCCATCCTCGGCTGAATACGCCATCACCCTGGTTGATGGCAGGTCAGGGGCCGGGAAATCCCATTTCGCCACAGAGCTCGCACGCGCGCGGGACGCTGTCGTCGTGAGTATTGATGATGTGTATCCCGGGTGGGATGGTTTAGACGCCGGGAGTTGGCTTATTCACGAGTACCTTGTCCGCCCTTACCTTGCAGGTCTCACCGGTCGGTATCGACCATGGTCGTGGGAGGAACAACGGCGGGGCGAATGGGTGGAGGTATCCCCAGACGTATCGCTCATCGTCGAGGGCTGTGGTGCCATCCGTCGAGATTCGATTACCACGTCCAGCAGACGTGTGTGGGTAGAGACCGACGATGCCGTCCGGCGTGAGAGAGCTGTGGAGCGCGATGGGCAGATGTTTGAACCGCACTGGACCAGGTGGGCGCTGCAGGAGGAGAGGTTCCTCGCCCTCCATCACTCGCGGGAGTTGGCCACAGAAATCGTGAATATGGGGTGAGTAACGGGGCTTGAACCCGCGACCTCCTGGACCACAACCAGGCGCTCTACCAACTGAGCTATACCCACCATGATCGGCACATGCGTGCCGAGCCACACAAGTGTATTACAGGCGTGAAGCCCACGCCTGAGCAATACTCTCGCTGATTGCCTTCAATTCTGTGGTGGCGGGTCCTGGAGCATCGACAAACACGGCATTGCGGTAGTAAGCCAGCTCGCGGATTGATTCGAGAATGTCGGCGAGCGCCCGATGCCCACCGTTCTTGTCCGGAGATTGGTAATACGCCTTCGGGAACCACTGTTTGGAGAGTTCTTTGATGGTGGAGACATCAATGTTTCGATAGTGCAGGTGCTCGTGAACCCGGGGCATGTACTTCTGCAAGAACATGCGATCGGTGCCAATCGTGTTTCCCGCCAGCGGAGCGCTCTGAGCATCGGGAACAAATTGCTGGATGTAGCCCAGCACCTGGGCTTCAGCCTCTGCCAAGCCCACTGGTGGCGTGCATATCGCGCACAAAATCTCTCATCTGCTCGAGGGCTTTTGAGTTGGGCTTAATGACCACCTGGAAGCCTTCGTCAACGGGGTTGAGGTCGTAGTCGGTGATGACCACAGCCACTTCGACGAGCTCGTCCACGGCGGGGTCGAGCCCCGTCATCTCACAATCCACCCAGACCAGGTGAGCCACCGTCGAACCAGCCATCCGGGGAGTCTATCGGGCGAGTGAAGCGCGAGTCAGGCCGATCACATACGCGGTCGAGAAACCAAAACCCACGAGTGCGTAGAGGATGCTAAACCAGGTGAAGGGTGCAGGAATGAGAAGGGTGGTTACCCCGAGGCCGCCCGCGGCGACCATCATGACCATGGACGCAATCTGCACACCGCGGTCGCTGGCCACAAAGGACACCACCGCCATGTTTCCGGTCAGGGCCACGAGTGTTACACCGAGGAGAACCATGGACCAGGTCAGAGCGGCACTCTCCTCGAGCCCTAACAGTTCCACAAAATAGCCCGGAGCGATGATCAACGCCAGCGCACTCAGGGCAAAAACGCTCGCACCGGTGCGAAGCGTGTAGCGCAGGAACATCACGGGTTGAATACTACGCGAGGGGCGAACAGCCCGGACAGAGGTCTTCCGGGGCCCTAAGTTGGGGTGACGCACCTAGGAAGTTCCAAGAAAACCATCAGGTGTTTGCAAGAGGCCTACTGACAGACTGAAGTCTCGGAGCCATGACGGCTGCTTGTGAGGAGAGAAACAGAGCGTGAAGACACGAACCAAAGTCATTATCGGCGTTGTGGCGGCAGTGGTCGTCGCAGGAGCCGGGACAGGAATAGCGCTCTCCGCCTCGGCGCCCGAAGAGGCGACCGTTCTCACCGAAAGCGCCCAGGTCCGTGATGTCGATGTCACGGTAGCGGCATCGGGAACAGTGGATCCGGCTCTCGAGCTTGGACTGCAATTCTCGGGCTTTGCCACAGCTGAGCTAGCAACCTTGGAGGTTGAGGTCGGCGACGTTGTTGCAGAAGGCGATGTATTGGCCACTCTGGAGACTGAGGCTTTAGAGGCCGCAGTGGCTAGTGCGCGGTCAGGGGTGGCCAGTGCACGAACTGCTGAGCTTCAGGCTCTCCAAGCGTTGGAGACCGCAGAGCAGGCTGTGGTTGCCGCTCGACTGAATTACGAGAACATTTTTGATGATTATCCCTCCACGATTGTGGGACAACCTAACCGGCACATCGCCTTGGAGAACGCCCAGGCACAACAAGCCTCAGCTGCCGCTCAACTCACTGCCGCGCAACAGCAAGTTGCCGCAGCGGGTCCCGCGAAGACTTCGGCCGCTGCTCAGTTGGAGTCGGCTCTGGCAAACCTGGAGAACGCATCCCTCCTCGCGCCGGCGGCAGGGACTATCGTCGCTATCGCCTCTGAGGTTGGTGAGCCGATCGGTACGACGAGCGTGGGAACGAGCGGGACGAGTGGATTCATCATCCTCGCCAGCTTGAATGAGTTTGTGGTGAGAGCGGACTTTGCGGAAGGCGATGTCGTGGGCATTGCGCCTGGACAGAAGGTGAGCCTGGAATTCGACGCCCTGCCTGATGACCCGCGCGAGGGTGAAGTCACCGAGGTGGCTCCTTTTGGAGTTGTGGACCCTTCGGGCGCTTCACTCACCACCTACGAAGTGACGATCAGCATCCCCAACGCTCCCGAAGGGCTGCGCGCTGGGATGACGGCACAAGCCAGCATTACGACCGAGGAGCAACTCGGTGTCGTAGCAGCCCCGGTGACGGCGTTGGTGCCGACACCAGACGGGTTTGTTGTTCGCGTTCAAGCCGACGATGGAACGATTACGAACGTGCCCGTTGAAGTGGGTATCCGAGGCGGATACTGGGTGGAAATCATCTCAGGACTGTCTGAGGGTGACCGCGTTGTGACGGGGTCCGATGGTGAGCTTCCGCCCACGGACACTGGTTTCGGGGGAGGACCGCCTGAGGGCGCTCGAGAGAATCCCGATCTGAATTGAGCGACTACGTTGTAGAGATTTCCGACGTTCGTCGGGAATACCAAACCGGTGAAGTGCCCACTGTGGCGCTCGCTGGAGTGAGCCTGAAAGTCGAGCGCGGTGAGTTTGTCGCCATCGTGGGTCCTTCGGGTTCCGGTAAATCGACCCTGATGAACCTCATTGGCTGTCTCGATCGCCCTACATCGGGAACGGTGAAAATCTCCGGCAAAGACATTTCCACGCTGGACGACAACGAACTCACCGCGTTGCGCTCTAGGGCGATTGGGTTCGTGTTTCAACAGTTCCAGCTCCTCCCTCTCACCTCAGCGGTGGAGAATGTGGCGGCACCCCTGCTCTATCAAGGAATGCGCCCGAAAGAAGCCCACAAGCGTGCGGCGGAGATGCTGACGCGTCTTGGCCTGGGTGAGCGACTCGACTTTGACCGAGGACGTCTCTCGGGTGGCCAGCAGCAGCGAGTTGCGATTTCCCGCGCTCTGGTGACGAATCCTGATTTGGTGTTGGCGGACGAGCCCACTGGAGCCCTAGATACGTCGTCTGGCGCGGCGGTCATGGAGGTGTTCAAAGAAATGAACGCCGAGGGCCGCACGATTGTTCTGATCACCCACGATCTCGATGTTGCTGCCGCAGCAAAACGCCGCATCTATATCCGCGACGGTCTCATCGAGCGAGATGAAGCGGATTCGTTGGCGGGTGCACGATGAATCTGTGGCTGACATTCAGGCTGTCGCTCAGTCGAATTCTTGCGGCCAAGGTTCGCTCAGCCCTGACGATGCTGGGAATCATCATCGGTGTGGGGGCTGTGGTGGCGTTGACCGCAGTCGGTCAGGGGGCAGAGCAGGGCATCGATAGCTCGCTTGCCTCGCTGGGTGCGAACCAGATCACGGTCTCTGCGACGACTCCAACGGGCTTGGAAGAGAAAGACGCCGCCGCTATTGCGGAAATCGAAGGTGTCCTCAAGACCAGTACCGAAGTACGCACCCAAGGAACAGTGGCATACGGTAGCGAATCGTTAGGTGCCAGCATTATCGGTGTCTCGCCAGCCTATGAGGACCTCGGTAATCCCGAGGTGGCTGTCGGCTCCTTCCTTCCCACCTCGCCAGGGTTGCAAAATTCCAGGACGATAGTGGTCTCGGCGAGAGGTGCGGACCGGCTCGATTTCACCCCCCAGTCCATCGGGGAAACGGTCCGCGTCAACGGTGTTGCTTTCACGGTAGTGGGTGTTCTCGATGACGCCGATGGGTTTGGATCCGGCGTGAATGTGTACATCACTCAGGAAGCCGCGAGAAGCCTGTTTTCGAAGTCTCCTTACCTCTCCGTGATTCGTATTCAAGCGGAGTCCCAGGAGGCAGTGTCCCCGGTTGAATATCGGGTGGAGAGCTTCCTCAGGTATTCCAAGAATGTCCAGGATGACGAGGACGCGACGTTCTCGATTTTCAACCAGGCAGCGCTCCAGGACACTATTCGGACGGTGACCGGGACTTTGGGAATTTTAATCACCGGAATCGCCGGTATCTCCCTGGTGGTGGGTGGTATCGGAATCATGAACATTATGTTGGTCTCGGTGCGTGAAAGAACGCGAGAAATTGGCGTGAGGCGAGCCATCGGAGCGAAACAGTCCCAAATCTTGACTCAATTCCTCATGGAGGCTGTTGTCCTGTCCACCCTGGGTGGGCTCATCGGACTCACCATCGGACAACTCGCCTCGTATGGCTTCTCGATTTTGGGTGGCTGGGACTTCTTCATCGACCCGACGACCGTGTTCGTCGCTCTGGGCTTCAGCGCCCTTGTGGGAGTCGTCTTCGGGGTATGGCCCGCTCGCACCGCCGCAAAGCTCCAACCTGTGGATGCTCTCCGATTCGAGTAAAGGCCCTTTGTCGTTAACGTCCCTGTGACATGGGATTGCTACTGTCACGATTATGTTGGAGAGCGCCTTTAGTCAGATTGCTCTGATACTGCTTGTGGCCGCCGTTGTGGGGTTTCTCGCGAACCTTCTTCGCCAACCGCTGATCGTTGCCTACATCTTCGTGGGGATTCTGTTGGGCCCAGCATTTTTGGGTCTGGTCTCCGCCAGCGAGGAAATTGAGCTTCTCGCAAAATTTGGTATTGCCATCCTGTTATTCCTGGTGGGGCTCAAGCTGGATATCAGTTTGATTCGCTCGACGGGTCTGGTCGCGCTCACCACAGGTGTTGCCCAGGTGCTCATCACGATGGGGATCGGCTTTCTCATTGTGCTGGCGTGGGGTTTCGAATGGATTCCAGCCCTTTATGTCGCCCTCGCCTTAGCGTTCTCCTCGACCATCATCATCATTAAGGTGCTCTCTGATAAGCGTGAACTAGACCAACTCCATGGCCAAATAGCGGTCGGTGTCCTCATCGTTCAGGACATTCTCGTGATCGTCGCCATGGTGGTCATTGCCTCTTTGGGCTCACCGGATGGTGCAACGGAGCCCACGTCGTTGATCGTCACCCTGGTGGGGAGCGTCATTTTCCTGGCCGTGGTGGCTCTGTTGGCTCGCTACGTGGTGCCCAGGCTTCTCTCAATCCTTGCGCGCAGCCAGGAATTGACCCTCCTGTTCGGCGTTGGGTGGGCCATGTCGCTCGCCGGTGCCAGCCAACTGCTGGGATTGTCGATGGAAATCGGTGCTTTCGTCGCAGGGGTCGCCCTAGCGTCGACGCCTTATCGCGAGAGTTTGAGCGCCCGCATGGTGAGCCTGCGGGACATCATGATCTTGTTCTTCTTCATCGAGCTAGGCACCTCGTTGAGTTTCGAGGATGCAGGATCACAGATCCTTCTTGCCGCCATCCTGTCCCTCTTCGTTTTGGTGTTGAAGCCGCTGATCGTGATGGTCATCATGGGCGCGCTCGGCTATCGAAGTCAGGTGTCGTTCAAAGCCGGATTTGCTCTCGCTCAAATTAGCGAGTTCTCGCTCATCCTGATTGCTCTGGGGTATTCACTGGGCCAGGTCGATAGTGAAATCTTGAGCTTGGTCACTTTGGTCGCCATCATCACCATCACGCTTTCGACCTACTTCATCCTCTACTCAGAGAAGCTCTACCCCCTGGCAGCACCGATTCTGCGCCGTTTTGACCGAGTTGATTCTCACGATGAGCAGCGCGAGGAATCACAGGCTCACCCGTTCGACGCCATTGTTATCGGTGCGGGCAGACTGGGTTCTTCGGTCGTTCGGGGAATGCAAGACAAAGGCGGGCGACTCTTAGTCGTGGACCAAGACCCCAGGGCACTCAAAGCCGTCAGGGGAGAGGGTGTCGAAACCTTGTTTGGTGACATCAGCGACCCCGAATTTGCGGCGTCCCTACCTCTCAACGAGACGGACGCGGTCATTTGCAGCGTCCATGACAGGAGCACCAACCTGGTTTTGTTGGAGACCCTCACGCGTTTCAGCTTTGAAGGTCGGATCTGTCTGACAGCGATGGACGACGCAACCGCGAAGCTGCTGTCGGAAAACAAGGATGTGACCGTGATTCGACCGCTCAAAATGGCAGCGAGTCGAATAGTCGATGCTCTACCGAAGATGAGGGAGCGCTAAACCCTCAGCGAGAGAGTAGGGGTCTTGGCGCGAGAAACACAGGGATACATCACTCCGAGTTCATCCTTGTCGGCGTCGGACATCACCGAGTCGAGGTGTTCGGGTTCACCCTCCAGAACAGCAAGTTCGCACGTGCCACACGTGCCTCGACGGCAGGATGCCTGGATTGCAATCCCTGCCTCTTCGAGGGCTTCGAGAGCGCTCTGATCGGGACTGACGGTGACGGTCACACCGGAGGTTTCTGCCTCGATAGTGAAAGAGTCGAGTTTTCCGTTGGATACTCGTGCCTTCGGTTCGAATCTCTCCACGTGTAAGCGTTTGGGTGCAACGAGTTGCTCCAGCGAATTAATCAGTTCCGCCGAACCGCACGCGTAAACATCTGCGCCTGGGTCTAGCAGCTCCTCCAAATCGGCCCTGGAACCACGCTCCTTCGATGCCCACAGTGTTACCCGGTCGCCATAGCGTTCCCTGAGCCCGCGGGCAAACAGCATGTCCTCTGTGGTTCGCCCCAGATAGAGAAGGGACCACTCCCTTCCGGCTGGAATCGAATACAGCATGGAGCGAATCGGGGTAATGCCCACCCCCGAGGCGACAAACTGGTACTTCTTCGCTGGCTTCAGTGGGAAATGGTTTTTCGGGTAGTCGCAGGTGATGAGGTCGCCCACCTGGAGATTGTTGTGGACCCAGCTGCTTCCACCGCCCTCACCGTGAGTGTTGAGCACCCCGAGTCTCAAGGTGTGGGAATCGGCTGGATCGCCAGCGAGGGAGTACTGACGCTCGAGTCCATTACCCAGATGAAGGGTGAGGTGTGCGCCAGATTCCCACTCCAGTTCGGTTGCCGAGTCGAGCGGAGCCAGAGTGAATTCGGCAAGGTCATCCCCGCAGGGGGTTCGATCGATCACTCGCGCCTGGAAGGTGGAGCGAGTTGGGGGTGTGACGGTGTCTTGGGGGGATGCAGCCCTTGCAGGCGGCTTTTCTCGTCCCGCGATGACGAGTCTCACAATTCCTGCGAGGGCGGCTGTGGTGATGAGGATCAAGGACACGACCGTGTACCAGGGTGTTCCCACATCGGTTCCGACTAACCCTGAATGCAGTGCCACCAGGACAAGGACGAGATAGCTCGAAAGGTGGACACCCTTCCACAGGCTTTCAGGTAACCACTTTGAGCCCAGTGCCGTGAGCTGGACCAGGATGATGAGCCAGAAGGCGATGATGCCTAATGCCACCGGCAAGGGTTCGAAGGTGGTGGCGAAGGGAACCAAGATGTCGGCCCACCCGAACTGGATGTATTCGTCCAATAAAAGGGTTCCCATGTGGGTGGCGATCATGGCCATCGCAAGCCCGGAGATGTATCGGTGGGTCACCGTCAACCACTCGGGGTTGTCTGCTCCGCGAAGGATTCGAGTTTTCAGGAGGATTCCCCACACCGCGGTCAGAGTGAGCAAAACCCACGCGACCATGGCGCTCGCGCGCGTGAGGAACCACCACACTTGGGGGTCTTGAAAGTCAAGCATCGCTCTCGGGCCACCCTTCACTGGTAACCCATTCGCCCCCACGGAGGAGACACGCGGCGTGGAAGCCTTGTGTCCGCGCGAGGGTCAAGAGATCCTGGGAGCCACGCACAAAGGCAACCTTGGTCCACATTTCAGCCTGAGAAGCGGTAGGGGCAATCACGCTGGCTTGGATGGTGTCGGACTCGGCACTGCGCCTCGTCACAGGGTTGATGATGTGGTGGGTGTGTCGAGTCCCGACCGTGAAGCGTCGCTTCGTAATAGTCGAGGTGGCAAGTCCTTCTGAGCGCAGCTCCACCACAGACAGCCTGTTACCTGTATCGAGGGGGTCTTCAATAGCAAGGCGCCAACTGTCAGAGCGAGGGGATACCCCGCCGACCCGGAGGTCACCCCCCACTTCGACTAACGCACCGAGCGCGCCCTCACTCAGGGCAAATTCCACGGCCATGTCCGCAGCGAGGCCTTTCCCCACCCCACCGGAATCCACTGTTGTTCCCCGATGCAGTGTGACCTGTGATCCGTCCACGTCAATGTCGCTCATCGTCCCTCGAGCGAGAGCGCTGGAGGGAATCTCAGTGTTGAGTTTCGGGTTGACCAGGGAGTGTGTGTAGCCCTCGCGGAGGAGAGAAGGGAGAAGTGTGGGATCGAACGCGCCCTTCGACTGGGAATACCCCCACGCCATCTCTTCGAGAAGTCGGAGAGTCTCGGGTGAGGCATCAAAAGGAGTTCCAGGCGAGTTATTGAGCCTGCTGATTTCAGAGTCTGGACGGAAGCGACTCCACAGGTCATCGAGGTGTGAAAGGAGTTGACCGATGGCTTCGGGGAGCTCGGGTGTCCCTCCCACGGTCGTGATGTGAGCCTTCGTGCCCATGACGCCCAGGGAAATCTGATGGACGGGGACAGTTGCTTCCCGAGCAGTCATGGCCGCGTGGATTCCACCTAGGACGGGGTCGGTGAGGACCGAGTGGGTGTCCATTAGGAACCGCCGGAGTTGCCATCCACTGGCGCGGGAGCAGGTGCTGGTGCGGGCGCAGGGGCGGGCTCTGGGGCAGGCGCAGGTGTCGCAGCCGGTGCCGGAGCGGGGGTTGGACTGGGGGACGAGCTGGGAGAAGTGGCGGGGGTTGTCGCCCGCGAGGTGCGAAGCGATGTCACCCGTTCTGCTTCCTCCAGTGCTGACTCATATTCGCTTTGGAGCGACTCCACGGAGGCCATAGCCGCGTCGACTTGGGCTTGCTGAACCGCAGTCACTTCGGCAACCCGGGCGGCAACCTGTTGCGCGACTTGGTGAGCGATCCACGCATCTTCTTGAGCCTGAGCCTGGGCTTGTGCTTGTTCGGTTGCGACGGCGTCTTGGGCAAGGAAGCCGGCAACGCCAAACATCGCCGTAGAACTCAGTGCCGTCAGCGCCTGCAGCGTGACGAACGCGGTGGGCCGTTTAGTCGTCATCGTCGTCGTGGTCGTCATCATCATCGTCATGATCGTCGTCTTGGTCGTCATCATCATCGTCATACTCGTCATCGTCTGAGTACGACGAGCCACTCGACGTCGCATCGACGGGCGCCGGGGCTGGGGCAGGAGCCGTGACCACCGGCTCTGGCTCTACGGTCGGCGCGGGAGCCTGCTGAACCACTTGAGCATCTTGCGGGGTTGCAGAGTCGGCGGGCAAGACCTCCTCGACGGGGGTCGGGCTTTCGACTGTGGGAACGGTGAGGCCTGTTTCCGGCGCGGGAGTCTCGTCTTGGTTGAGCAGGACGTTACTTGCGTCAAGAAGTGTTGAGGAGTCCTGTTGCACAAGAGATTGAGTGTTGGCCACTACGGCAACAGATCCCGTGCTCAAGATTCCAATGATTCCCAAACCAATGAGTGCGTTGTTTGACATACCTCGAGAGTACGAACTTGATGTCAAGGAATCAGCGGGTGAATTTCCAAGAAACGTCCAAGATTTCTGCAACATTCGGAATGCCGCCCCCATCGAGGACCCGCTGGGGGACAATGAAACACATGAAGATCTTGCTCATCGAAGACGACTCCGCGATTGCCGGAGCCATCGTCGATTCTCTCGACGCGATGGGGTGGGAGGTTCATCATGAGTCGGCGGGGCTCCCTGGATTGGATCGGATGGGCGAGGATCAGTGGGACGTAGTTCTCCTGGATTTAGGTCTTCCCGATCTGGATGGCATTGAAGTAGCGAGACGCGCCCGCGAGGGCGGAAGTTTCCCCATCATCGTCATCAGCGCTCGAGGAGAGGAGACCGACCGCGTCCTCGCGCTGGAATTGGGAGCCGATGACTACCTGGTCAAGCCATTCGGGATGCGGGAACTGGTCGCCAGGATTAGAGCGGTTCATCGCAGAACCTCGGGAATTAGTCCCTCAGGTACTGACACTCCTCTCGAAGTGGGCGCACTCTCGGTTGACTCCCGAGCGCGCCGGGCGTTCGTGGGCGAAGAAGAGCTCACCCTAACCCCCAAAGAATTTGACGTCTTGGCGTACCTCGCGAAGGATCCGGGGACTGCGCATCGACGAGAGACAATCCTTCAGGACGTGTGGGATATGAACTGGTACGGGAGTACCAAGACACTCGATGCACACGTGGCGGCTCTGCGGAAGAAGCTCGGTGATCCGCGTTGGATTGAATCGGTGAGAGGTGTGGGCTTTCGCCTGCAACCACCCCAATGAGACGGCTGCTCCTCGCCAGTTTTCTGGGAATCGTGCTTGTTGCTCTGGCGATTTCCAGTGTTCCTTTCGCATTCTTTATTCAAACGGTCGAGCGAGAGAGGCTCCTCACCACACTCGAGCGCGACGCTTTCGTGATTGCGGGCAAAGCGGAGGAGGCACTGGAGTCACTGAGTCCATCAGACCTTCGACCGGTGCGGGACCTGGCTCAGGAGTATCGTGACGCGGGCGGCGCGCGGGTGGTGGTCACCGACGAACAAGGAATCGTTGTCGTCACCAATGACCCGGAAGAGAATCGAGCCGGAGTTTCCTACTTGAGCCGTCCCGAATTTGCCGAGGCCACCGCCGGGCAAATCTCCACCGGCGAGCGGTACTCCGAGACCCTCGGTTTGACCCTCGTCTATGTGGCGGTGCCCGTCTTTAGCGGCCAAAACATTGTCGGTGCGGTGCGGTTAACCTTCGACAAAGCGGTCATTGACGCTGAAGTGAGTCGCCAACTCACCGGCATACTTATCGTCGCTCTCACCACTCTTGCCCTCGGCGGCGCACTCGCCTTGATCCTCTCTCGGACGCTTGCTCGTGGAATCCGGGAGCTCGAGCACGCCAGCGAGTCCTTCGCCGGTGGTGATTTGAGTGCCAGGGCTCGAGAAGATGTGGGGCCCTCCGATATTCGAGCGCTCGCTGGCGGCTTCAACGCCATGGCAGAAAAAGTATCTGCACTGGTGGAAACCCAACGCCGTTTCGCCTCCGACGCCTCCCACCAGCTCCGAACACCGCTGACAGCACTGATGTTGCGTATTGAAGGGCTCAGGGAATCAGTGAAGCCCACCGCAAAGGTAACTGAGCGATTTGATGCGCTAGAGCACGAGATTGCACGCCTGAATCGACTCATTGACGGATTACTTGCCCTCGGCAGAGCGGGGGCCGAGAAGACTCCCGTTGTGTCCGTCGATGCCTCATCTTGTGCGCGAGAGCGAGTGGAGAGTTGGAGAAGCCTGGCTGAAGAGTCAGGCGTCACACTCGACAGTCACATCGAGGAGAACGTCACGATCACTGCAGCAGAAACAGCTCTCGAGCACATCCTCGATGTGTATATCGATAACGCGCTTGCGGTGAGCCCCGCCGGATCGAACATCACCGTGTTACTCACACGAGAGGGCTCCGCGGTCACATTGCTTGTCCAGGATGAAGGTCCTGGCGTGAGTGACGAGGTTGCCAGGCGAGCATTCGATAGATTCTGGCGCGGAGGAAGCAGTTACGAAGGCTCCGGTCTTGGCCTTGCAATCGTGAAAGAACTCGCCGACGCGAGCGGAGCGAGCGTGGCGCTGGAGACCCGCGAGAACGGGGGAGCGCAGGCCCGCGTGGTGTTCCAAACCTAACGGGGCCTCTGGTCGACGTAGGCTTGTGACATGGACAGTGTTGTCGACATCCTGCTCGTGCTGCATGTGCTCTCTGGCGTCGTCGCCCTTGGAGCAGCAGTTTTTGCGACATCCTCTCGGAAAGGCGCTCTTTTTCACCGCCGGGTCGGTTCGGTGTTTTTTTGGGCGATGCTCGGTGTTGGAGTGACCGCTATCCCCGTCACCTTTGTCCGGCCTAACCCTTTCTTGCTCTTTATCGCTCTCTTTTCGTTCTACATGGCCTTTGCTGGTTATCGGCGGGGACGGAAACGTCACACGGATACCGCCATTGACGTTGTGGGGGCCTGGTTGATGGTGGTCATCGCGCTGGTGATGATCGGCTATGGGGCCTTCATGATCGTCTCAGGGAATCCTTTGGGTTGGGCTCTGGCCTCGTTCGGAGGCCTGGGGGCGACCTTTGGAGTGGAGGATGTTCTGAGGTCTCGACGATCTGATCCCCATTTTGAGAAAGTCAAGGTCCATGTTGCCCGCATGCTGGGTGGGACCATTGCGACCATTACCGCGGTCTTGGTGCAGCAAGTGACTCCGCTAGTGGATTCCTCGCTCGGTCAAGTGGCTTTGTGGTTGGGCCCAACCATTGTTCTTACCCCGATGATTTTCTTCTGGAATTGGCGCATAACCGTGACCAAGAAGTATCGATTACTTCCGGCGCGATAAGTCGACCTCGGTACTATGGGGGCTCTAGCCCTCGTAGCTCAGCGGATAGAGCAGAAGACTTCTAATCTTTTGGTCGCAGGTTCGATTCCTGCCGAGGGCGCTTCAGCTCAATAACTCTTCCAACTCGAGCCACCTTTCTTCGCATGTATCCAGTTCTTCCTGAGCCTCCTCGCGTGCTCGAGTTAGTTCAGAAAGACTCTCGTAATCGGCTTGGTCGGCCCGGGCTAGAGCGCCATCTATATCTCCGATTTGTGCCGCCAGTTCACGGATTTTCTTGTCGATAGATCTGCGTTCCTTTTCTAGCTCCCGATGTTCTTTGCTGCCTGCGCGAGGTTTCTCCGCGTTGTCCGCCGCTGGTGGGAGCGGTGTTGAATGTTGAGGAAAACCTGTTGCCTTGAGTGAATTCTCGAGGCGCAGATACTCTTCAATCCCGCCAGGTACAT
>JALQXU010000119.1 GCA_023263045.1 Pontimonas sp. | reverse complement strand
CCTGTCCCCAGAGCGAGAGCAGATCATCTCCACTCTGAGGGGTCTGATTCTCGGCAATCTTCCTGAGGGGTTCCAGGAGGTCATGAACTGGGGGATGATTTCTTATGAAATCCCGTGGGAGCTCTCCGGCCCCACCTACAACGGACAACCCCTGCTGTGGGTGGCGTTGAGTTCACAGAAGCACTACTGCTCGCTCTATCTGACGGGGTTGTATTCCAGCCCTGAGGAACTCGAGGACTTCCAGAAGCAGTGGGCTTCTCGGGGATTGAGGTTGGACATGGGTAAGTCGTGTATTCGCTTCAGAAGACTCGAAGATCTACACCTCGACCTGATTGCTCAGGTCCTCCAGAACAAAACCCCGGAGCAAGCTCTCCACATGGTTACCGAGGCTCGATCCAGACATCGACCGCGGGCGAAGACTTGAGTCTCACGCTTCGACGACAACAGAGATCACCCCACCCTTCGGCCTAAACGTTGCTCTCGGTTCTGGGGCGGGGAGCGAGGCAGACACCGGCTTCAACCTCCTGGTTCGAGCCATTTCCATCAGGATGATGTGGGCTTCGAGGAGCGCGAACTGATCCCCTAGGCACTTTCTGGTTCCCGCGAGGAAAGGAAAGTAGGCGCCGCGGGGCAGCCTGGATTCCAGGTCATCTTCCCAACGCTCTGGTCGAAACTCTTCGGGGTCTGGGAAGAACTCGGGGTTTCGATGGCTCGCATATTGGCTGACGATGACGTGGGCTCCTCGGGGAACAGGGATTCCCGCCACGTCCACATCCTCGATGGCTCGCCGGGGAGACACCCACACCGGCGGAGCGAGGCGGAGAGCTTCGGCAAAGATAGCTCGTGTCATGGGGGCCTGGAGGACCTGTCGCAGTGAGGGCGGTTCGCCCTCTGGCATGAACTCCGCCGCTTCATCGGCGACGATCCGCCACAAGTCGTCTCGGTCACGGAGATAGGCCAGTGCCCAGGTCATTACATTGGCTGTTGTCTCGTGACCACTCAAAATCAGGGTCAAGGTCTCATCCCGGACATCATCGTGACTGAGCGCTTGATCCTCATCGTCTCTCGCATCCAGGAGGAGACCCAGCAAGTCAGTGCCATGGGAGCCACTAGCCACTCGTTTACTGATGATGTCCTCGGCCACACCCGCAAGATAGTCGGAGGACTCCTTGAACTTCCGGAAGTAAGGCAGCGGTGCTCGGTCAAAACGATCGAGTCCCGGCAACATGGTTCGCTCGATGCGATCAATCGCAATCCCCATGTGGTGTTGAACACCTTCGGCGTAGGAATCAATATCCGTCGAAAACAACAGTCTCGCCACAATCTGGAAGGTGAGGCGCATCATTTCCTCGTTAGCGGAGAGCTGCTCACCCTCCGACCATCCCTCCAGATGAGCGCGCACAATCTCCTGCATCACCCTCGCGTACTCATCGAGTTGGTGATGGTGAAACGGTGGCTGCATCATCCGGCGGTGCCGCAAATGCACCGGTTCCTCGTTGGTCAGCAATCCCCGTCCCAACACTTTGTGCATCCGCTCGAACCCCACACCCTTCACGAAGGAGTGTTGCTTCTTTACGGTCACATCGACAACGGCTTCTGGAGAAAACACTGCGAGAAAAAGCTCCCCCCCGAGGAAAAAGGACGAAGCATCCCCATAGGTGCGATAGAGGTTAAGCAAGAACTTCGGTGTGTTCGCAATGAACCTCATGGTCAGCAGGGGCGTGCGGTCCTTCGGACCGGCGGGAAGATGCGAGAGTCCAGCACGTGAGCGAACAGGAGCAGGCTTAGCCGGATATTCGACAGGACGCTCGGCGGTGAAGGGGCGCATCGTAGGACCTCCTTGCCCCAGTGTACGCAGGGCGGCTTCGCTCGAAAAGAGCTGACAATGTGCTGGCTTCTCTGTACAGAGGCTCCTCACGCGCGTAGAGTTCCGGAAACCTGAGGAGGTCCCCATGATCGAACACGAAGCGGACTATTGCCCCGATTGCAACGCAATCTGGCCGAAAGACCAAGAGAAGTGCGCGGGGTGTGGGTATGAGCTCATGAACGAGGGAGACATGCACTCAGGTCCCGACGGGTACTCACCCAATACCGCGTATCCGGACACCCAGTACGGCAGTGATTTTGATGAAGAAGCAGAGTGGAATCACTAGCTTCTCCGGCTCCTCCCACCACTCAGTGCTAGCCTCGCCCTGATTTCAGGGGGAATATCGTGGCGCAACTTATTGGGGTGTATCGAGCTGATGCTGGATTCTTTGCCACCCTTCGTCAAGGAATCGGCCGACTGTTCGGCTCCCACGCCTGCTGGCTCTCCCACCTCACTCACTCTCCCCACAAACCCACCGCACGGTGGAAGTCTCTCGAGAAATCGATCGAGCAAGAGTTCGGTCACACTTTTGCTCTCGTCTATCGCAACAGAAGAACTCCGGAGCAACAAGCTGCCAGCGCTGGACGGGAGCCTTGCATACTCATCGATGATGGCCAGGGGCACCTGAGCATGATTGTGGACTGGAACGATCTCGAACTCGCCGGTGGCGATGTCGAGCGTTTCGAGCGCATTCTGCGCTCAAAGCTACTGATGTATTAGGGATCCGGGCTGACTCTTCGTGTTCTGACTGACCTCGTGTCAGTGGTCGTCTTTATCTTTTTTCTATGGCGACACACTGTGGGTTTCCTTTCTGTTGGTTGTTGTTCTCTCCTTTCGCCCCGCAGTGTGTCGCCAGTCACACTTCAGGGAATGTTGATCGATGAAGACTCTGCTGACTGTCGTCTTGGTCGTGTGGCTTCTACTGGGCTAAAGTCCCCGAGCTTTCTCACCACACTGAGTGAGCATTGTCCACCAGCTGGGTGATCTGACCTGACTCCCCCACGCTCATGCGGGCGGTCAGGCGCAAGCCCGTTCCACCGCGGTGCTTGCCCTGGAACACCACGTCATAGGTGCCAGGGCTCAGTGCGGGCAGGCGAACACT
>JALQXU010000118.1 GCA_023263045.1 Pontimonas sp. | reverse complement strand
TGGCACCCTTGGTACCCAAAATCATGGCTCGACCGATAACGAACACCACACTGGGTCCTGGGACCACAATGACAACCAAGGCAAGAACCAGAAACGACGCCAGGGTCGAAGCGGAGGGCACCAGGCAAATATAGACCCCGGGTACCACCGCGTTCCGCAACGCAAAAGGGGTCAGTCCGAAGACTGACCCCTTCCGCGACGGAGAGGCTAAACGCGGGCGTCTTCCTCCAACTGGTATCCCTCTTCACCGTGGACAATGGTGTCGATTCCTGCGACCTCATCTTCACTGGTGACGCGGAAGCCCATGGTCTTCTCGATGGCGAACCCGAGGACGAGTGCCACCACGAAGGAGTAGGCGAGGACAGCGAAGGCTGCAATCGCCTGCACTGCGAGCTGACCGAAGTCTCCACCGGTGAACAGTCCGGTGTCGATGGCGAAGAACCCGAGGTAGAGGGTTCCGATCAGGCCGGCCACGAGGTGGATACCCACGACATCCAGGGAGTCGTCGTAACCGAGCTTGAACTTCAGATCAACGGCGAGCGCTGAGACAGCTCCGGCGACAACACCGAGCAGCAGTGCAAATCCGGGGGTCAGGTTGGCACACGCCGGAGTAATAGCGACGAGACCGGAGACGGCTCCCGACGCAGCACCCACAGCCGTGGCTTTGCCATCCTTGAGCTTCTCGACAACCATCCATCCGAGAATGGCGGCTGCGGTCGCACCCAGAGTGTTCACCACAATCAGGCCCACCCCGGGCATTCCTTCGGCGAGGAACTCAGCACCGGCGTTGAATCCAAACCAGCCGAACCACAGCAGGGCGGCGCCGAGGAGCACGAGTGGAACGTTGTGGGGCTTGTGTGCGCCCTTCTGGAACACCACGCGACGACCCAACACGATGGCCAGGGCGAGCGCCGCGGCGCCAGCGTTGATGTGTACTGCGGTTCCACCGGCGTAGTCGATCACGCCAGGCAGACCTCCCATGAGCTCACCGAGCTCGAGGATCCAGCCTCCACCCCACACCCAAGCGGCGACGGGGAAGTAGACGAGGGTCGCCCACACACCGGCGAACACCATCCAGGGTCCAAAACGTGCACGGTCGGCAATCGAGCCCGAAATCAGGGCCACGGTAATGATGGCAAACGTTGCTCCGAAGGCGGCACCGAGAAGGTCCTCGTTACCCAGTCCTTCGAGGCTGAATGAGCCAAACGGGTTACCTGCGAACTGCAGGGGGCTATCGACTGCGGACATGCTAAAGCCGTAAAGCACCCACAGAACGCCGACGAGGGCGAGCGCACCAAAGCTCATCATCATCATGCTGACGACGCTCTTCGCTTTGACGAGGCCACCGTAGAAGAAGGCGACACCGGGGGTCATCAGCAACACCAAAGCGGTGGCGGTGATTCCCCAGGCTAACTGGCCAGAATCCATTGTTTTCTCCCTTGTGTATCTGTCATGGGCGTGCAGGGTGCACGTGAGACACAGTGTGTGTCACGAAGGTTTCCCCGAGTGAGCCCGCGTGTCACCGGACTATTTCAAGCAGGAGAGAAATGTTAAGACTGTGTTTCAGGCGTCTCTTGATAAATATCGGGGATCCCATCACCATCGAGGTCCGCGCTCTCCCGGGCCCTAATGGCTTGGTAGTGGCGGTTACGCCCGGTGAGAATCAGCGCGGCACACAGAGCAGCCAACACTGATCCGACCAGGATTCCGATCTTTGCTTCGTCACCCAGAACAGTCCCCAAACCAAAACTCAGCTCACCTATCAGCAGCGACACCGTGAATCCGATTCCCGCGAGTAGCGCGACGGCGAAGAGATCAATCCACGCCATTCCTTTGGGAAGCGAGACTCCTGGAATTCTCGTGACCAGGAAGGTCGTAATAAATACCCCCACGCTCTTGCCCACCACGAGCGAGGCGATGATGGCCAGCGAGACCGGCGAGGCGAGGAGGGACACAAATTCCCCAATCCCCGACCCAAAGCTCACGCCCGCGGCAAAGAACGCGAAGAGGGGTACCGCGATTCCGGCGGAGAGCGCACGGAAACGGTGCTCAAACACTTCAGCCAGGCCGGGGTCCTCAGAGTCGGGGTTCGCAAGCCTCTCCCGCTTTGAGCGAAGCACCGGCACCATCACTCCCAGGAGTACACCGGCGATGGTCGCGTGAACACCAGAGCTATACATAAAGAACCAGGCGATGAGCCCAATCGGGAACAGAATCACCCAGGCTGCACCCTCTCTCACGTGGAAGAACTCGCGGTAGCGCTGGGCGAAGAAACCATAGATCGCCACGAAGACGAGGGAGAGGAACAGATTGGAGAGCACGACCTCTTCGGTGTAGAAAACCGCAATGACGGTGATTCCAATGAGGTCATCCACGACCGCCAGGGTGAGCAAAAAGGTTCGAAGAGCCAAAGGAAGCCAGGTTCCTACGAGTGCGAGAACAGCGAGCGCGAACGCTATATCGGTAGCGATCGGAATCGCCCACCCCCTGGCGGCTTCCGCCACGCCAAACGATTGCGTAATAAAGAGATACAGCGAAGCAGGAACGATGACGCCTCCCACGGCAGCCACCACGGGCACCACGGCTTTGCGGGGGTCACGAAGCTCACCGGAGACAAATTCTCGTTTGAGCTCGAGGCCGACGAGGAAGAAGAACACCGCCAGTAAGCCATCGGCGGTCAAGTGTCCGACGCTGATCTTCCAGACGTAGTCCGCGAAGCCCAGTGACACATAGGTGTCACGCAGACCGAAATAGGAGTCCCCCAAAGGAGAGTTCGCCAGGATAACCGCGAGAAAAGCAGCCCCCACGATGATGAGGCCACCGGCGGTTTCCCGCTGAAGAATGCGTTCAATCCACAGCGACTCCAGGTAGCGCTCGCGACCTGAGGTGGACAGGGGTGAACCGGCCATAGCGGAGGACTCCTTGGGGTGAGGGGTTTCCCCTAGTGTAATTCCGCTCTCACCCCGTCCCCTGAGGGTTTACCCC
>JALQXU010000117.1 GCA_023263045.1 Pontimonas sp. | reverse complement strand
TGGAGGAGTTCAAAGACCTCGATATGACCCTCGATGTCTTTGAGCGTGTGCTGGGAGATAAGAGCCTCCGCTCCTACACCGGGGGAATCGTGCTCCAGGCCTACCTTCCCGAAGCTCTCGCTGCGATGAAGCGCATCCAAAGCTTTGCGGCCTCACGAGCGAAAGCGGGAGGAGCGCCACTAAAGGTCCGCGTGGTGAAAGGTGCAAACCTGCAAATGGAGCAGGTCGATGCCGAGCTTCACGATTGGCCACTAGCGGTCTTGCCCTCCAAGCAAGCCAGTGATACCAACTACAAGCGAGTTCTCGAATGGGCGTTGACGCCGTCGAGGAGCAAGAACGTCCGAATCGGTGTTGCTGGGCACAACCTCTTCGATGTGGCCTTCGCTCACCTTTTGGCTGAGCGTCGAGGGGTGACCGGCGATGTTGACTTCGAAATGCTCATCGGGATGGCTCCTGACCAAGCTGATGCAGTGCGCGAGACCGTGGGCCGCCTACTCCTTTACACCCCAGTCGTTCATCCCAAAGAATTTGACGCCGCGGTGGGTTATCTGGTGAGGCGCCTCGATGAGAACGCGAGCTCTGAGAACTTCATGTCCGCGGTGTTCGATCTCCACGATAACGACGACATCTTCGCTCGAGAAGAGCAGAGATTCCGCGACTCTCTCGCCGCGCTGAGCGCGAAGGCTCCGCCTGTTCACCGCGCGCAAAACCGAAACGCCGAAGCTCCTCGAAAGATCACACCGGGAGAGCCCTTCCACAACGAAGCAGACACAGATCCCTCCATTGCGCATAACCGCGAATGGGCTGAGGGTATTCGCTCGCTTGCGGCATCGAAGCGAGGGACATCACTCGGTGTGGAGTCTCTTCGCAAAGGTGGCATCCCCGAATCGCTTGGTCCCATTAGGGGTGGAATTGCCGTCGATGATGTGGTGGCCAAAGGCCGGAAAGCCGGAGCTGATTGGGCGGCAAAACCCGCCGCCGAGCGGGCAGCCATTTTGCTCAGCGCCGCCGACGAATTGGGCGCGAGGCGAGCAGAGCTCCTCGCAGTCATGATGCAGGAGGCCGGCAAGACCCTGCAGGAAGGCGATCCTGAGGTCAGTGAAGCTATCGACTTCGCCCGGTATTACGCCCAGCTAGCGCAGGACCTCGAGAAGGTTGATGGCGCCCAGTTCCAGCCCGCTCGTTTCACCCTGGTGACACCACCGTGGAACTTCCCCGTAGCCATCCCGGCCGGCTCGGTTCTCTCCGCGCTTGCCGCAGGAAGTGCTGTGGCAATTAAGCCAGCCCCGCAGGTTCGTCGCTGTGGGGCGGTCATGGTGGAGGCGCTGTGGGCTGCGGGAGTTCCCAAGGATGTGCTCCAGTTGGTCGATGTCGAGGAAGGCCAGATAGGGCGTGGGCTGATTGCTCATCCGGGGGTCGATCGACTCATCTTGACCGGAGGTTTCGAGACCGCCCAATTATTCCGGTCGTGGAGGGCTGACCTTCCTTTGTTGGCCGAAACCAGTGGGAAGAACGCATTGATTGTGACACCTAGTGCCGACTTCGATCTGGCCGTGGCAGACATCGTCAAGAGTGCTTTCGGTCACGCGGGACAGAAGTGTTCTGCCGCGAGCCTGGTGATCCTGGTGGGTTCGGTCGCGAAGTCGGAGAGGTTCCGTCGCCAACTCATGGATGCGGTGACCACGTTGCGGGTTGGCTATCCGGATAATCCGGATTCGGTTATGGGGCCTGTCATTGAGCCACCTGGTGCGAAGCTGGCCTCCGGTTTGAACGAGCTAGGTCCGGGAGAGACCTGGTTGCTGGCTCCCCGGTCGCTGGATGACGCAGGCCGCTTATGGAGCCCCGGTGTTCGAGATGGTGTGAAACCGGGAAGCACGTTCCATCAGACCGAATACTTTGGTCCCATTCTGGGGATTATGAGCGCGAAGAACCTCGATGAGGCAATCTCGTTTCAGAACGGCGTCGACTACGGATTGACGGCGGGAATTCACTCGCTTGACCCCGATGAAGTGGCGTATTGGCTGGATCGGGTCGAGGCAGGAAACTGTTACGTCAACCGGGGTATCACGGGAGCCATCGTGCAGCGCCAACCTTTCGGCGGCTGGAAGAAATCCAGTGTGGGTCCAGGCGCTAAAGCAGGCGGGCCGAACTACCTCATGGGGATGGGCTCCTGGCGGAGGACACTCTCCAGCGCTGAGCCGAGCCTGGCGATGAATGATTCCCTTGTGGCACAACTCCTTCCGCTTGTTGAAGAAGAGGACGCTGAAGCCCGAGACTTCTTCCTGCGATCCGTCGCCAGTGATCAACAGG
Organism: Pontimonas sp.; assembly: GCA_023263045.1. GTDB lineage: Bacteria > Actinomycetota > Actinomycetes > Actinomycetales > Microbacteriaceae > Pontimonas. The sequence continues at coordinate 699 of JALQXU010000117.1, read as the reverse complement.
CCTGGGCTGAGGTATATGGGGTCTCGACAGATGAGACGGGGCTCAACGTCGAACGAAATGTGTTCCGCTATCGCCCGGGCGCAGTCACCATTCGGTGTGCTGGGTTCACCCCGTTAGCCGAGATTGTGAGGGTGTGCCTCGCTGGAATGCGAGTAGGGGCCTCGGTAAGCCTGTCCATGACCGACCGCTTGCCGGACGAGGTGCTCTCCTTGCTTCGTCAGGGCGATGACACTTTTGCGGGCCTTGCCGATTACGTCGTGGAGACGGAGAGAGAATTCGTGTCTCGTGTTTCGGGAAACCCTCCCGAGCGCATTCGACTTCTCGGTTCGCGCGCTGATGCCCTCTCGGTCGCGTTCGATGGCGCACCCGAGGTGGCTATTTATGGTCACGAAGTCACCGAGTCGGGGCGTGTGGAGATGCTGCCGTTTGTGGTCGAGCAAGCAGTCTCACTCACTGCCCACCGCTTTGGGGCAATCGATCCGCGCTTGCGAGACTTGGCGGTCTAGTCGCGAGGTCGATGAATCAAGTTCGAGAGCACGATAGAGCTCTTGGTGTGATTCACGTTAGGAGCTATGCGCACCCGCTCCAGTGCGTCCTCGAGGGCGCCGATGTCTTTCGCCCTGAGGTGGACAATGGCGTCCGCATCACCACTCACCGTTCCCGCGTCGATGACTTCGGGGACTCCGAGGAGAATCCGTC
>JALQXU010000116.1:387-3014 GCA_023263045.1 Pontimonas sp. | reverse complement strand
CATGGCTGTGATCGAGTTGGTTCTCGAGCCCGTTAACCCAAAGCCCAAGACCAAGAAGGCTAAGCCTGAGGCTGAGAAGCCTGCCGCGAAGCCCGTTGTGGCCGACGAGGTCGAAGAGACGACGGAAGCCCCAGAGGCCGTAGAGGAAACGACTGAGGTCGTGGATGCTCCAGCAGAGGACACAGGCGAGGCACCAGTTGAGGATGCTCCCACTGAGGACGCAGCCGAAGCGGAGCCCGCAGCGGAAGAAGCTCCCGCTGAGGAGCCTGCCGCTGAAGAAGCTCCTGCTGATGACGCTCCGGCTGACGAGACACCCGCGGAGGAAGAGGGAAAAGAAGACTCGAAGTAGTCTTCTGACACCTTCTCTACACTGTCTGGGGTGAGCACTCGCCTTCGGATCGACTTGGGCTATTCGGGCACCCATTTTTCCGGTTGGGCGGTGCAACCGCAGCTTCGGACCGTTCAGGGTTCACTCGAGGAAGCTCTTGCTGTCGCTTTGCGATGTGATCGTGATCTGATCACCACCGTGGTTGCTGGCCGCACTGACGCTGGTGTGCACGCGCTGCACCAGGTCTGCCATATGGACCTGCCTGACGGTGTGAAACCGGGGAACGTCGAAGGGCTTGCCAAGAGGGTTCAGGGGGCTCTGCGGACCGAGGACATTGCGGTGCACCGTATTTCTGTGGCGCCGGAGGGTTTCGATGCCAGGTTTTCTCCCCTCTCTCGCACCTATCGGTACCGCATCGATGATGGACATTCACCGCGGAATCCTCTGCATCACGACTACACGCACCGGAGCCCGTACTCCTTAGACGAGGACGCGATGAACGAGCTGGGCTCTCGGTTGTGTGGTTTGCACGATTGGGGCGCTTTTTGCAGGCCCAAAGCCGGCGCGACGACCATTCGAACCCTCACCCGGTTTCAGTGGGAGCGCGATGGTGAGGGAATTCTGGTGGGCACCGTGGTGGCGGATGCCTTTTGTCACTCGATGGTGCGCTCCCTGGTGGGTGCTGCTGTCGCGGTGGGGAGAGGAAAACTGGGCGTGGACGAGGTTCTGACCCTGAGGAATCGGGCCGAGCGCACAAGTTCCTGGACCACGATGCCCGCGAAAGGCCTCACTTTGGTCTCCATCGAGTACCCCGCGGATAACCAGTTGGCGTTGAGGGCGAGCGATACTCGAGCAAAAAGAGCTCCCACCGCGGATTGACCCCCGGTTTTCTGTCCTCTAAGCTAGGGCGCTGGTGCTTATCGCCGATAAGTATCAGGTTGAGCCCTCCACCGGGGAGTTCGTGAGCGAACACCCACCGGAGCGGGATTCACGAACAACTCGAACCGTAAAGGAATGTCGCATGACGCGCACATTTTCACCCAAGCCCGCTGATGTTCAGCGCGACTGGCTGGTTATCGATGCCACCGACGTGGTGTTAGGACGCCTGGCGTCTCACGCCGCTGCTCTCCTGCGTGGCAAGCACAAGACAACGTTCGCCCCTCACATGGACATGGGAGACCACGTCATCATCGTGAACGCGGACAAGGTTGCCCTCACCGGGTCCAAGTTGACCCAGAAAATGGCCTACCGCCACTCCGGTTACCCGGGTGGTCTGAGTGCCACAAGCTATGCAGACCTGATGGAGAAGAACCCCGTGCGCGCGGTGGAGAAAGCCATCCGAGGCATGCTGCCGAAGAACACCCTGGGCCGCGAGCAGATGTCGAAGCTCAAGGTCTACACCGGTAGTGAGCACCCCCACCAGGCTCAGCAGCCCAAGCCGTACTCCATCGACCAGATCGCGCAGTAGCGCCAACACTAAGGACTTCATACCGTGGCTAAATCCGACGAAACCCCCGATGTCACCGCTGAGGAGACTCCTCAGAACTTCACCACTGAGACTCCCGCAACGGAGGCAGTGGCTGCCAAGAAGCCTCGCCCCGCGCTCAACGTGGGCGGTCAGGCCGTAGGTCGTCGCAAGCAAGCGATTGCTCGCGTGCGCCTCGTTCCAGGCTCCGGCAACTACACCGTCAACGGGCGCACGCTCGAAGACTATTTCCCCAACAAGCTCCACCAGCAGCTCATTAACGACCCGTTCACGGTACTCGAGCTCGGTGGCAGCTACGACGTGATTGCTCGCATCACCGGTGGTGGACCCTCCGGTCAGGCGGGAGCATTACGTTTGGGAATTGCCCGCGCTTTGAACCAGATCGACGAAGAGAACAACCGCGCTTCGCTCAAGAAGTCCGGCTTCCTCACCAGAGATGCACGGGTCAAGGAGCGTAAGAAGGCTGGACTCAAGAAGGCTCGTAAGGCTCCTCAGTACTCGAAGCGTTAAGCGCTTCTTCAGCCCGACATGGGTCGCCTCTTTGGGACAGATGGGGTTCGTGGGCTCGCCAACGGCGAACTCACGGCCGATATGGTGGTGCGCCTATCTCAGGCCGCTGCTTATGTTCTGACCAAGGGTCGCCACGCGGACGAGCTGAGGGCTGAAGGCCGCAGACCTCGAGCCGTTATCGCCAGGGATCCGCGCGTCTCGGGTGAGTTCCTCAGCTCCGCCGTGTCAGCGGGGCTCGCGAGCTCGGGAATCGATGTGTGGGACGCCGGAGTGGTTCCGACCCCCGCCTGCGCGTTCCTCGTG
>JALQXU010000116.1:0-377 GCA_023263045.1 Pontimonas sp. | reverse complement strand
GATTTTGGTGTCATGGTTTCTGCTTCTCACAACCCTGCTCCCGATAACGGCATCAAGTTCTTTTCCTTCGGAGGAACAAAGCTGCCCGATGAGGTCGAGGACCGCATCGAGGGAGCCATGGACAAGCAGGCTCTGGTTCCGACGGGTGCCGGGGTGGGGCGCATCAAGCGCTTCGCTGATGCGGAAGATCGCTACGTGATGCACTTGCTCTCGACCCTGGATCGCGACCTTACGGGAGTTCACGTGGTGCTTGATTGTGCTCACGGAGCGGCCTCCAGCATCTCTCCTCGAGTATTTCGGGATGCCGGTGCCACGGTCACCGTCATCGGTGACGAGCCGGATGGACTGAACATCAACCAGGGCTATGGCTCGACCCA
>JALQXU010000115.1 GCA_023263045.1 Pontimonas sp. | reverse complement strand
GCCCTCACGATTGGCCTCACTCCCGGCGTGATTCTTGCTGCGGCCGTGTTGGGTGCCTTCTTTGATCCGGCGGGATACACCGCGCGAAAAACGATGATCTCGCCGGTCGCCCGGAACACGGGAATACGTCTCGAAAAGTTGAACTCGATTCACGAGGCACTCTTCGGCCTTGGGTTCGCGGTCGGCCCCGCTCTCGCAGCCGCCTCCATTGGTGCACTGGGCACAACAGCGACGTTTTGGGTGGTCGGCGCGCTTTCGCTTCTTGCCGCGGTGGCTGTGGTGGCGCTGGGTGCGATTCGCGCTGAGAATGGCGAAGATTCGGGTGACGAAGAAACTCGTGGCTGGGCCACGGCAATGCACGGGTTTACCTCGCTCGGTCGAGATCGGGCTTTGTTTATTCTGACCGGGTTCATGGTCATCGTCGACCTGGTTTACATGCCGAGCGAAGTGGTCATCTTGCCCACTTATTTCCAACAAACCAATTCGCCCCTGGGCCTGGGCCTTGTCGTTTCGGCTATGGCCGCGGGGGGCATTGTTGGGTCTTATCTTTTCGACTGGCTCAGCCAACGAATGTCGATCTCCCGGATTCTGCGACTTTGCGTTCTCTCCGCCGCTAGCGCGCTGTTTGGCCTAGCCTTTTTCCCGCCGCTTCCACTCATGGTGATTGCCGGCGTGGTGGTGGGCCTCACCTGGGGTCCGATGGGGCCGTTGCTGAATACTCTCGTTCACACCCGGTTTAGCGAGAGGGTTCAGGGCCGAGTCTTTGGCGCGCAAATGGCTCTCTTCAGCGCCGGCCCTCCCATTGGCATGATGCTTGCGGGGCCATTGGTCGACTTTTTTGGCGTGGTCGTGGTCTTTCCCATCCTCATCGCTTTGGTTTGGGCATTGGGCATCTTCCTCGCCTCACTGCCCCTACTTTCGCGATTCAACGAGACTCCACAGGACTAGTCAGACCAGGGCATCGGGATGTCCCGGATCGGCACCGCGTCGTCGGGAATCGCGGGGAGGGGAATTTGGCCTGCCCGGATGCACAGCCATTTGAGGTTGGTGGGGCTATCGGGAGTGCACCGCCAGGTGCGCATCACGCCGGTGCCCACGTGCACCACAGACCCGGGGCTGACGTCGACGACGTCACCATCCAGACCCATTTGGCCCTTGCCCTCCAGAAAGACGTAGACCTCTTCGAGTTCATCGTGGCTGTGCCAATAGCCTGCTTCTTCGCCGGGCTCATACGAGGTGGCGGTAAATCCAATGATGTCGGTGTTGAGCTCGTGGTCGACCACTCTTCGCCCATCGCGGGTGGTCTCGGGAACAAACCCTCCGTAATGGTTTCTCCATGAATCGAGGGGTCCAATGTTGGTCACGCTGTAATTCGACATTCTGCGAGGTTACTCCGTCACCACGTGGCACCGTCGAGGCAACCGGTTGTGGGCCGAATATCTGAGAGATTTCTGCAAATCTGGCTGCTTGCCCGCACTGTTTCTCTCTACACTTACTGGGGAGTTCGAAAGTTGCTGTTCAAAGGTGAATATGGGATGACTTCGTTGCCGGTACAAGGTTCAGGCTTCGTTTCGCTTCAGGGTGTCAGCAAGTCGTTTGGCGACGTCGAGGCGGTCAAAGGGCTCGACCTCGATATTGCATCGGGTGAGTTCTTTTCGATGCTGGGCCCATCGGGTTCCGGCAAGACCACGGTGCTGCGAATGATCGCCGGGTTCGAGTCGGTTTCTGCGGGTTCGATCTCGATTGACGGCCAGGATGTGACGACCCTCGCCCCATTCGACCGCACGGTTAACACGGTGTTCCAGGACTACGCCCTGTTCCCCCATATGACGATTCAGGAGAACGTCGAATATGGTCTGCGCACCCGTAAGGTGCCGAAGCCCGAGCGGGCCAAGCAGGCTGCTGACGCGATCGCCCGAGTAAAACTTTCTCACTTGGCCGACAGGCTTCCGCACCAGCTTTCCGGCGGGCAACGGCAACGTATTGCCCTCGCGAGAGCCCTTGTGTTGCGCCCCAAAGTCCTCCTCCTCGATGAGCCGCTGGGAGCGCTCGATAAGCAGCTTCGTGAGGAGATGCAGGTCGAGTTGAAGTCAATTCAGCGCGAGGCCGGAATCACCTTCGTCTTTGTCACCCACGACCAAGAAGAGGCGCTTCGGATGAGTGACCGCATCGCAGTGTTCAACGAGGGTCGTATTGAGCAGCTGGGCGTGCCACACGACGTCTATGAGAAACCCGAAACGGCTTTTGTTGCTGGCTTCCTCGGCGTCTCCAACCTCCTGTCCGGGGAGGCAGCCAAGAACCTGGTGGGGCGCAGTGACATGGTCAACATTCGACCTGAGCGCATTCGCCTGAACGGAGCGGGATACCGAGCGGAAAAAGACGAAACGGCCGTCAGTGGCGTCATCGTTGAGGCTGCCTACACCGGAGCAAACACGCTTTACATCCTGGAAACCGAGGGGAAACAGCGACTCATTTCCTCACGATTGAATGAAGAACAGCCCGGGCACGAAGAGGGTTTCGTGATGGGAGACAAAGTTGTTGCATCGTGGCGCAATCACCACGTTGTGACAATTCCACAATAGGAACTGGCGCAAGCCAGGTGAAAGGAAACAAATGAGAGGCAAGAAACTCGCTGCGGCGTCGTTGTTTGCCGTGTCGACCGTGGTGCTCAGCGCCTGTGCGGCTGACAGTGGCGAACTGACGCTAGACGTGCCTGACGTGCCGATGCTCGAGGAGCTCGGTGAGTTCGAAGGTGAACTGAACATCGTCAACTGGTCGGGCTTCGTGGAGCCGGCTTGGACAGACGAGTTCACCGCTGACACTGGATGTGTGGTGAACCCTCGTGTCGCCGGAACCTCCGATGAGATGGTGACGCTCATGCGCACCGGAGAGTACGACATTGTGTCGGCTTCTGGTGACGCGGCACTCCGCCTCATCGTCGGTGGTGACGTACAGCCGTTGAACATCGAGCTCATCCCGAACTTCGGTGACGACATCGCCGAGGGCATGAAGGGTCAGATTT
>JALQXU010000114.1 GCA_023263045.1 Pontimonas sp. | reverse complement strand
GACGGGGAGTATTGACGTCCTTGTTGACGACACAGACTCGAAGTGTTCTGAGGAGTCGGAGAGCCCTGTGGTGATCCGACGGAAGGTCTTTGAACCCCACATGGTGACTGCCGAGGAGGCCGTGGACTTCATGGAGGTCGTGGGTCACGACTTTTACCTGTTTATTGACAAAGAAACATCTAGGCCGAGTGTTGTGTATCGGCGCAAAGGCTGGAATTACGGGGTCATTTCTCTCGGAGAGTAAGGCGATGCGCCCCGTTGGTAGCATGGGTGGTCGAGCTTTCTCGGGTTTTTCAACAAGGCGAGGTTGTGTGTGGCTAACGTCCTAGAGCGCTTTCTTCGAATGGGAGAGGGTCGAACCCTCCGTAAACTTCACAGTCAAGCGTCCGCCGTCAACCAACTCGAAGAGTCTTTCTCACACCTGAGCGATGATGAGCTCAAACAAGAGACCGAGGAGCTTCGCTCCCGATACGCCGCGGGTGAGTCTCTGGACGATCTTCTACCCGAGGCTTTTGCTGCTGTCCGCGAAGCGTCAAAGCGGACCCTAGGGCTTCGACACTTCGATGTTCAGCTCATGGGTGGTGGCGCCCTCCACCTGGGCAACATCGCCGAGATGAAGACAGGTGAGGGTAAGACCCTGGTGGCCACATTGGCCGCATACCTCAACGCAATTCCCGCCCGCGGTGTTCACATCGTGACCGTGAACGATTACCTTGCCTCCTACCAGTCAGATTTGATGGGACGTATTTTTAGGGCCCTCGGGATGACGACCGGGTGTATTGTCTCTGGCCAGACCCCCGAAGAGCGTCGATTTCAGTACCAAGCGGACATAACGTATGGAACCAACAACGAGTTCGGATTCGACTATTTGCGCGACAACATGGCGTTGCAGAAAACCGATTTGGTTCAGCGCGGACATTTCTTTGCCATTGTCGACGAAGTCGACTCGATTCTGATTGATGAGGCGCGAACTCCGCTGATTATCTCGGGCCCTGCGTCGGGTGAAGCAAACCGCTGGTTTGGTGAGTTTGCCCGCATTGCGGGCCGATTGACCGAGGGCGAAGACTACGAGGTCGATATCAAGAAGCGCACGGTCGGTGTGTTGGAGCCAGGTATTGACAAGGTCGAGGACTACCTCGGTATCGACAACTTGTATGAGTCGGCAAACACCCCTCTTATTTCCTTCTTAAACAATGCCCTCAAAGCCCGGTCACTTTTCAAGAGGGATAAAGACTATGTGGTGATGAATGGCGAGGTGCTTATTGTCGATGAGCACACCGGTCGAATTCTCTCTGGTCGCCGATACAACGAGGGTATCCACCAAGCCATTGAGGCCAAGGAGGGTGTGGAGATTAAGGCTGAGAACCAAACCCTTGCCACCATTACGTTGCAAAACTATTTCCGCCTCTACAAAAAACTCGCTGGCATGACGGGAACCGCGGAGACAGAAGCTTCCGAGTTCATGAGTACCTACAAACTCGGCGTTGTTCCGATTCCCACGAACATGCCCATGGTTAGAATCGACCAGCCCGACCTCATTTATCGTGACGAAGAAGCCAAGTTTCGGCAGGTCGTTGAGGACATCGTTTTCCGACACGAAAAGGGGCAACCCGTTCTCGCGGGAACTACCAGCGTGGAGAAGAGCGAGAAGCTTTCAAGAATGCTCGCTAAGCGCGGTGTGAGGCACGAAGTCCTGAACGCGAAGAATCACGCGAGAGAGGCCAGCATCATTGCCCAAGCCGGTCGCCGTGGTGCTGTGACTGTCGCCACCAATATGGCTGGTCGTGGAACCGACATCATGCTCGGCGGTAACGCCGAATTTATGGCAGTGGCAGCCATGAGTGACAAAGGTTTTGATGCCAGCGAGAAGCCCGAAGAGTACGAGGCAGCGTGGGACGCCGTTTTCCAGTCCATGATAGATCAGGTTGAGCAGGAAGCGGAATCTGTTCGCGAACTCGGCGGCCTGTATGTCTTAGGAACTGAGCGCCACGAGTCGAGACGTATCGACAACCAGCTTCGTGGGCGCTCTGGTCGACAGGGGGATCCCGGAGAAAGCCGTTTCTATCTCTCCCTCCAGGACGACTTGATGCGGATGTTCAACGCCGGAGCTGCAGAAGCTCTGATGGCTCGAACCAGTGCCGATGAGGAAGACATTGCTATTGAATCTCGCGTGGTAAGCCGAGCAATCCAGTCAGCGCAAAGCCAGGTTGAAGCGCGCAACGCTGAAATCCGAAAGAACGTTCTCAAGTATGACGATGTTCTGAACCGGCAACGACAGGCGATTTATGGTGACCGCCGGCACATTCTCGAGGGTGATGACATCGCCGACCGGGTTCGTTCCTTCATTGACGACACCCTGTCGTCAATCATCACCGAACACACCTCTTTGGGCAGTCCGAGCGAGTGGGACTGGGAAGCGCTCTGGACCGAGCTCAAGACCCTCTATCCCATAGGACTAACAGTTGATGAAGTTATCGCTGAGCTTGGGTCAACCATGGAGTCTTCGGAACTACTCCGAGAAGTTTCTTCCGACGCGCTCGTCGCTTATGAAAAGCGAGAGAACCAGCTCGGAGCCGCCGCGATGAGGGAGCTTGAGCGCAGAGTTGTTCTGAGCGTGATTGACCGCCGCTGGCGGGACCATCTCTATGAGATGGATTACCTGAAAGACGGTATTGGGTTGAGGGCCATGGCGCAGAGAGATCCCCTCATCGAGTATCAGCGTGAGGGTTACGCGCTGTTCAACACCATGATGGGTCAAATTAAGGAAGACACGACCGGATTTGTCTACAACCTCGAGGTCCAAGTACAGCCTCCCGAGGGAGGAATGGCCGCACAGGTATCGGCGAAGGGACTCGCGCAGTCCGTGGTTCCCCAACAGAACCTGAGCTACTCTGCTCCGGCAGCCGATGGAAGCGTTGAGGTTCGCAACCAACAAGGTCAAGTTGTAGGAGCATCACAGAAAACAGGTTCAGCCTTTGGGGTGACCGAACCTTCTGCTCCGGCGCAGGCGGGTCAACAAGGAGTAAGGCAGGCACCGCCACCAGCTCCCAG
>JALQXU010000113.1 GCA_023263045.1 Pontimonas sp. | reverse complement strand
CCTCACTCGACGAGTTCGCGGATAGGCCGACAATCGCCTCATTGATGGCTTCCAGTGCTTCATCGGGTTCGAGGAAAAAATCCCCCGCAATTCGGCTCACAGAAATCCGATTGGCGTCCACCTCGATATCGGCGACAACAAGCTTTCCACCGGGAACTTTGTACTCTGCGTGCACCCCTTAACCCTAGAGTGTGCGGGCTTCAAGCCTCCCGGCAATCCAGGCCACGAGGTCATCCATGACCTCGTCTTTGTTGGTTTCGTTGAAGATCTCGTGACGAGCACCGTCATAGACAATGAGTTCGACGTCACTGGAGCCTTTGCGAAGGTAGGCATCCGCCAGTTTCTTGACACTCTTCTCCCCACCGAGGGTGTCATCCGAACCAATCATGATGAGAAGGGGGATGTCCCTCCCGAGTTCTCGAGGTGTTCCCAGTAACCTCGCCGCATCGACCACGCCGAAGAGCTTCAGAGTGTCGGCTACGAAAGTCAGCGGGTCATCCCTCCACGCTTCGTGAACGGCGACATCGCGAGAGAGCCACTCGGCACCGATGGAACCCAGGTGCTTGTGTTTGCGGTTTAACTCTCCTGAGTCCATCGACCCCGGCATCCGATACGCCGTTCCACTGAGAATGACCCCGTCGAAATCTGCAGCCCCGCCCTGATTCAGGATGATCTGTCCGATGATCGAGCCCCAGCTATGCCCGAGGAAAAACAGCGGTACGCCAGGGCGTGCTTCACGAATGGTGCCCGTGAACGCTCGGACTGCTGCGACGGTGGCGGGCATGCCCCCTGGGCCCAACCGACCGAGTTTGCTGTAGTCACCCTCCCACTGCTCGAGGCCTGTCGCACCGTGACCACGGTGCTCATCAGCCCACACCTCGAAGCCTTCCTTCACAAGCCTGGTGACGAGCCCGTCATAGCGAAGCGCGTGCTCTCCCAAACCGTGAGCGAGTTGAATGATGGCCCGAGGTTTACCCCGTGGGGACCAGCGGTGGTAGTGAATGGTGACCCCGTAGGAGTCGACAAAGATTTCGTCTACGCGCTTCGGTGCGGCCATGCCGTCATCTTATTGCGTGGGTCCAAACAGGTCGAAGGCCACCGTCCGATGCACCGCTTCGGTATCACTCGGGTGGTAGACACCCGCGAGGACATCTCGTTGAAGCCTCGAGAGCTCGTGCGACGAGCGGTACGCCCCACCGCCCACAATCCGTAAGGCGGTGTCCACGACGCGTCGCGCCGTCTCCACGCTCTGATGCTTCATTCCCGAGAGCAGTCGGAACCAATGCTCGGGCGCCTGCTCTCCTGCATCCACCCACGAGCAATACGTCTGGAGTTGCGGAGTTAGTGCGTCCACCGCAATGGCGGATGCTGCAGCCTGGCGCCGGATGTCCGGATCATCCGCATAGCTGGCACCATCATCCAGAGCGCTGTATTTATTGGTCGCTCCCTCCACGGTGAGCTCGAGCGCTCTATCGGCAATGCCGGCATACACACTCGAGACCAGCAGCAAGAAGTTCTGAAAGATGGCGACCGTGAAGGGGTCATCGTTGGGCCCCACGGGCACACGCCTCACCACCTTCGAGTGCTCGACGACGACTCCCTTGAGGTCTGTGGTGTAACTCTGGGTCGCTCTCATGCCCAAGGTGTCCCAATCGGGAGTGTTCGACCACCCCTTCTGGTCCCGCGTAATAAAGCCGTGAATGATGTCGTCGCCGAGTTTGCCCAGCAGACTCAATCTCGTCCACGCGGGTGAGAGGGACACAAATATCTTCTGGCCGGTGTAGGAGAAACCGCCTTCGACTTCATGAACACTCACGAGTGAGTCAGAAAGAACCCTGTCATTACCGCGCTCGCTCACCCCGAATGCAAAGAGCTCACCCGCTTCACCGTCATCGAGGATCCACTTGAACTCATCGTGACCCTGATTCACCATGTCCCTAGCAACACCCATCCAGGTCAGATGCATACCTAGTCCCAGTGCCGTGGCCGGCGCATGTGCTGCGAGTCGCCTCTGATCGGAGGACATCTGAGAAAGCGGCCGCGGCTTCAGATATCCACGCTCGCGCAGGATGTCGAGGTCTTCGTGGAAGAACTCGTTGCGCTGGTCATATCCGGGAGCGCGCTTCCGAATGCCCGCCAGTACCTCATCGGTCAGAACCGAGGAGGAGACCACATCATGCCGGGCGCTCATGCTCTCAGGCTAACGCGGACTCCTGGTGGTCGACAGGGAAAACCAACGCCGGGTGGCGCAGTGCCAAATGAAAATCTTGTCCGATCGAAGGGAGGAAGGGCGCAGCAATTCGCGCGCGGACGCGATCGGTGTGTCCGGGGAGTTCGAATTCCACCAGAGCATCGTGCCCGGCGTAGGAGACCCCCTTTACTTTCGCGGGGATTCCCGAAGCAGAGGGAACCAACCACTCGGGCCGAACCACCACACGAACCGTGTCACCGTGTTGAGGCTCTTCACCTTGCGACGTGGCCGCCACATCACCGAGCGAGCAGAGGACGTGTCCCGTGCATCCCAGTCGGTTTTCTCCGGGTCCGCAGAACTCTTTGGCCCCACACTGCTGACAGTTCAGAGCGTCATCTCTCCAGACACCCTCGAGCTCGACAGTGTCACCGACGAAAGATGCGACCCAGGGTGTTGCCGGTGACTCATAAATTTCCAGCGGTGTCCCCACCTGAACGATCCGACCGTTATCCATGACGGCAACAAAGTCCGCCAAGTCCAGCGCTTCTTCGCGATCGTGGGTGACCATGATGGCCGTTGTTTCCTGCTCCCGCAGAATTCTCGCGACATCCCTACCCAGGGAGTGACGAAGAACACTGTCGAGTGCGCCGAAGGGTTCATCGAGGAGCAACACATCCGGCGCTGGAGCAAGTGCTCGAGCCAGCGCAACACGCTGAGCCTGTCCTCCCGAGAGCTGTCCTGGGGCGCGATCGGTGAATCCTTGCAGCCCGATGAGGGCGGCAAGCTCTTCAACTCTCTCGGTGCGTCTGCGCCCTTTGGGAAGCGAGAAGCCGATGTTGTCTCCGACGTTGAGGTGGGGGAACAGGGATGACTCTTGAGGAAACCAACC
>JALQXU010000112.1 GCA_023263045.1 Pontimonas sp. | reverse complement strand
TCCGGACCAGGCCTCGACAACAGGTGCTTCGCTTGCTGTCGACGGAGGTATGGACGGTCTGCGAACCAGAGCCAGGACCTAGTCACGAAGGGCGATACAAGCTCTCTCTCCAGAGCTGACTAGACTCTGTGCTACACAGCTCCTAACAGAAGTGGTACCCCGATGGCGGCGAGCAAAGCTACAAAACCCCTCCGGTCACTTCGGACTGTCCTTTCAGACGAGACGTACAGTCGGATTCGCGAAATGCTTCTCACCCACGAGATTGCCCCGGGAGAGCGCATCAACATTGACGCGCTCGCGCGGGACCTCGACGTCTCACAGACACCGGTTCGTGAAGCACTCGCCAGACTCGAATCAGATGACCTCGTCATAAAGGAGCCTCTGCGCGGATACGCTGCGACCGACCTCTTAACCGTTCACCAAATCCAGGACCTCTTTCAGTTCCGGGGAATCATCGAGCCATGGGCCGCGACTCACGCCGCAAAGACCATCGATGATGAAGGTAGACGACGCCTGCACGAAGAGCTAGAACGGGGAAAGTCTGCCGAGGCACTTGACCCAGAGGATGCCTACGCAGCGATGAGTGAACATGATTCGCGCTTTCACACGCTGATTGCCGAACTGTCAGGAAGCGAGTTTGTGAAGGACGCCTATGTGCGAACCCATTGCCACCTCCACCTCTTCAGGCTCTACACGGTGTTGAAGACGTGGATGGAAGAGCCTCGTGAAGACGCTGAGGTAGTGGGTGAGCTCTTCGAGTTGTACTACCAACCCAAGTCAGGGTTTCTGGCGTTCACCGAACACGAGGCAATTGCCAAAGCAATAATGGCCGGTGACGAATCCACTGCATCGAAGCTGATGCTCGAACACATTGAAAACTCTCTCAAGCGGTTTGCGCCCACCATGTCGGCAATAGAAAAAGGTCAGTAGGCCACAGCTTCTGGGGCGATAAGCCCCTGATCGGCAAGTTCCTCGTAGAACGAGCGAGGCACCTCGGTCTCAAACAGCTCAGCGTTTCTCGTCGCTTGGCTTCCGTTTCTCGCCCCCAAGCACACAACATCAATGGCGGGGTGCACATAGGGGAACTGCGCGGCTACTTGCGGCAACGAGTATCCGTGATGTGCGCACACCTGAGCGAGAGCTTGGGCTCGGGAGAGAACGTCGGGAGGCGCGGGCGCATAGTTGTAATGAGCACCCTCGCTGGGTTGTTCTGTGGCCAGAATTCCGGAATTGAATACCCCAGCAGCAACGACCGATACCCCTCGCTCCACTGCGAGAGGTAGTAAGTCATCGAGCGCTGGCTGTTCCAGAAGAGAGAACCTCCCTGCGCACATCACGACGTCGAGGTCGGTCCTTTGCACGAATCGTGCCAACATCGCTGACTGATTCATCCCTGCCCCATACGAGCGGATCATTCCCTCCGAGCGGAGTTTCTCGAGAGCGGGAAAAGCTCCTTCCAGTGCCTCTTTCTCGTGATCGTCAGGATCGTGGACAAAGACGATGTCTACTGAGTCCACGCCCATTCTCTCGAGGGACTCCTCGAGGGACGTCATCACACCGTCATAGGAGTAGTCGAGAACACGGTAAACACGATTGGACACCATAAATCCCTGGTCATCCATCCCGCCATCCGATGAAGGGTTATCCCTGATCAGTCGTCCCACTTTGGTAGAGAGCACCAGCGAGCCCTAACCCGTAGTGAGGAGCGGTATCGAAATAGTTCGCTCCTGCGGAACGTGACACCTCCAGAGTGTCCCTCGCGTCATCATCGCTCACCTCTCGGAAGAGATTCCCAATACCGGCGGTTCCCAGCGCCACAGACGAACACCGTATTCCTGCTCGACCAAGGTCGACCTCTCGAATGCTCATATGGTGGCCCACTCTTCTCCATCGGGGAAAGCAAAGTAGGCCATTGACCCTGACAGCATTTCTTGACTCGTGCCTGGCACGTCCGTAGGCCAGTATCGCCCGTGCCGAACATCGACAGGGTCGACGAAATGGTGATGAAGGTGATCAACGTACTCAATCGCGCGATCTTCTTTAGTTCCGGTCAGCGCTACGTAGTCAAAAAATGCAAGATGCTGGACTGCCTCACACAATCCCACACCACCCGCATGGGGGATTACAGGAATACCGAAATGTGCAGCGAGCGCCAAAATCGCGATGTTCTCGTTCACTCCCGCGACCCTTGCACTATCAATCTGCAACACGCTCACTGCTCCAGACTCGAGAAGCTGTCGAGCGACCACGCGACTCGCCATGTGCTCCCCCGTGGAAATCCGCGTCGGCGCTACCGCTTTTTGAATAGCAGCGTGGCCCCGCACGTCGTCGGGGCTAGTGGGCTCTTCGACCCAATCGAGGCCCATGGGCGCGAGGGCTGAAATCCAGTCGATGGCTTCGTCTACTTCCCACCGCTGATTGGCATCCACCGCGATAGGGAAATTCTCACCGCAGGTCTCTCGAGCCAGCTTTAACCTGCGGACATCGTCATCTTTGTTTGCGCCCACTTTGAGCTTGATGCGTGCAAAGCCCTCCTCTATGGCTTCCTGGGAGAGACGCACAAGCTTCTCGTCGCTATAGCCAAGCCACCCTGGACTTGTCGTGTACGCGGGGTATCCCTCTCGGCGAAGAGTCTGTTTTCGCTCAGCTCTACCCTCATACTGCTCACGGAACATGTCGGTCACCCGGTCACGGTCGAGAGCAGTGGAGATGTAGCGATAGTCGATAAGTCCAGCCAGCTCTTCGGGGTCCATATCAGCGAGCAGTTCCCAGAGTGGTTTTTGAGCCTCTTTCGCTTTGATGTCCCAGAGGGCGTTCACAACGGCACCAATCGCCATGTGCATGACACCTTTTTCTGGGCCGAGCCACCGCAATTGCGAGTCCCCCGTGAGTTCGAGATAAAGCGCACCCATGTCATCAAGGAGCTCGTCGAGATTCCGTCCAAAGACATAGGGGCGTAACGCTTCGAGGGCGGCCACCTGAACATCGTTTCCCCGCCCGATGGTGAATACGGAGGAGTGGCCGAGCGGCCCATCCTCGGAGCCAAACGAAACGTAGGCGGAAGAATAGTCGGGGTCTGGATTCATCGCGTCCGA
>JALQXU010000111.1 GCA_023263045.1 Pontimonas sp. | reverse complement strand
GCAACGCATTCAAAACGCAAAACTTTGCAATCAAAAAGCAAAACCGCACAATCAACAAGCAAAACTTATAATCAAATAGCAAAAGTGCACCTTCACAACGCAAAACTGCATCATCAAAACGCAAAATTTCATTATCAAAAAGCAAAACTGCACCATCAAATAGCAAAACTTCACAATCAAAGCGCAACACTTCACCATCAAAGCGCAAAACTGCACCATCAAAGCGCAAAACTGCACCATCAAACTCGCCAACGTCTGGCACTTGGCAACAGATATTGAAGCCACGCTGCCGCCCACAGCCTCGAGTCTTGACGTGGTCGGCGCCCTGCACCCCAGTGCGGCGGTTGCGGGCTCGCCGACAGACGTCGCTCTCGAGCTCATTGCCTCCCACGAACCGTTTGACCGTGGTCGCTACGCGGGCCCCGTCGGGTGGATGGACGCGTCCGGAGATGGGGAATGGTCGGTGGCGCTGCGCTGTGCACAGTGGTCACCTGAGGGAACACTTACCGCCTATGCGGGTGCTGGCATAGTGGCGGAGTCTGATCCTGAGTCGGAGTTGCTCGAAACCAGACTGAAGTTCAAACCCATCGTCCACGCCTTCGGGCAGGACGTGGACTAGTCCCTCGGAAGCGCGATATCGACCACCAGGTGGCTATCGCTACTGGACAAAGCCTCGGTGAGCTCACCCATGGTGGACACAGCTCGATAGGTCCAGCCATAGGCGGTAGCCAAAGACTCAAGATTCACCTCGTGGGGCGTGTAGAGGACTCGACTCACATCTTCGGCGGGCGCCGTGGAGGCAACCGCTAGGGAATCGAAGATGGTTCCTCCACCATCGTTGGCAACAAACAGGTGGACTCGACCAGCCTCCTCGACCCCTCGCTCACGCATCAGTGACCCCGCATCGTGCAAAAGGGTGAGATCTCCCAGGAGAACTCTCGTGACCCCGGTCACACCCTTGTGGGCAGCAACACTGGCAATTCCTCGGGCAAAGGACACCGTTCCATCGATGCCGGAGAGACCCCTCGAGGAGTGCACGGTGATGTTCTTGGGTCCCGCCACACCATCGACGACCCGCACCATGCGCGATGCTCCGAGAACCAACCGATCGTGGGGCCAGGTGGCTTCCCAGAGGGCAACAGCAAGGGCCTCCCTCGTGACGGGCCTACGAAGCACTCCCATTTGTTCTTTGGCGAATTCACTTCTGCTCGCAGGGTCGCTCGCTTCCAAGGAGGAAAGCTCCGGAGCGTCTGGCACAATCTCACTCAACAGAGCTGCATGGCGCTCGCGCCCTGCCATAACCCACGGTTTGACCCACTCGGACGTTTGTTCCTTCGTGGCGAGAGTCGGTACTGCAATCCCGTCGACCACCACAGCCTTCCCACTGGGGTTGGGCACCTCGGCCGCACTACTCGTCACCACGTAATGTTCGAAGGTCGCATCGGAGAGCACAGCCCAGACTTCACGGGAGAGTGTCGGCCTGCCCCAGGTAATGACTCGCGAGATGACGGAGGCGTGGTCGCGTAGCACGCTCCGGTAATCCAGAACCAGATGTGGTCCAAAGCGTGCACCACTCACTGCTTCGGCAATCAGTGGTGCGCCGATATCTCTCGCAAGCGCTTCGGCGCCTGGACCGGAACCGTGACCAGCAATCACGAGTGTCCCCGCCGCCGGGTCGAGAGTCACGGTGTTCCCGGGTTCTGAGGCTTCCTCCATAACCTTCGGTTCTGGAATCTGCAATGACTCACCGCCACTACTACTCAAGGGCTCTCGAAACCCGACATTGAGGTGAACGGGATGCTTGTTGCCGTGCGAAGCCTGCATGACGTCCGCAGCCAGCCCTGCCACAGACTTCTCATCGACCTTGTCCGGAGTGGAAACCGAAAAGGTCTCTGCGAAGACTCCGAAGAGGCCCTCTTGGGTGGTGGTTTGGTTAGCCCCCACTCCGCGAAGTTCTTCTGGGCGATCGGCACTAACGAGAATTAGAGGGATTCCCGAGTGGCGGGCTTCCATGATGGCTGGCAGGTAGTGGCCAGGTGCGGAGCCAGACGTGGTGACACAGAGTGCAGGAACACCGGATTCAACACCAATCCCTAGCGCCCTAAAACCAGCACTTCTCTCGTCGATGACGACGTGCACGCGAAGTTCACCCTCAGTGGCCCGCTCCCATTCGAGTGCTGCCAGGGCGAGCGCTTGGGATCTCGACCCGGGTGAGAGAACAACGTCTCTAACACCCCAGGAGAAGAGCTCACCGAGGAACGCTCTCGACCACTCGGTGGCCGGAGAGTGAGTCATGAGGTTTTAGGTGGGGTGTCCTGGTCGCCCTCGGTGTCCCCACCGGGAGGGTTCTCCTCTTCATCGAGTTTGCGAAGCTCTTCCTCGAGGCGACGGATGCGCTCATCGGAGGACTCTTTATCGATGGAGCCCAGGAATCCGGGGTCATCATCGGGAGCGCGACCGGGCACGGTGCGCTTGGGTGGTCCCTTTTTCGCCTTTCCAACAACGAGCCACAGAATCGGTCCGATGATCGGCAGTGCCACAACCACCGCGATCCAGACGGGCTTTGGAAAAGCCCGAACCCTGGGACTTTGCGTCATAAATAGGTCCACCAGGGCATACACGGTGAAGGCCACTGCCGCGACCGACCCAATGACTATCCAGCGGACCATGCCCCCGATTGTACGCACCTAGACTGTGAGGGTGTCGCCCTGGTTCCGCTACAGCCTCATTCGTTTAGGACTTTTTGCGGGAACTTTCACCCTCCTGATGGTGCTGGGCATTGTGTGGTGGGCCTCAGCACTGTTTGCCACCGTGATCTCGTTCACGGTCTCCTACATTTTCTTTGCGAAGCTTCGCTCCGAAGTCGCACAGGACTTGGCTACCAGGGTGCGCAACTCGAAGAACATCGACGACGATTCCGCGATCGAAGATGATCAGATCGACTCAGAGGGCAATCGCGAACGCTAGACCCACTGCATAAAGCAGAGCGTTCATGGTCATCAGGCCTAGCGCGGTCACGAGCTCTCGCGGTGTTTTTGCCGCAATGACAATCACGATGATGACCCCGGTCAGGACCGAGGTGATGAACACGACGGGGGCGAAAAAGAACAGCAG
Source organism: Pontimonas sp. (assembly GCA_023263045.1). Classification (GTDB taxonomy): domain Bacteria; phylum Actinomycetota; class Actinomycetes; order Actinomycetales; family Microbacteriaceae; genus Pontimonas. The sequence continues at coordinate 57 of JALQXU010000111.1, read as the reverse complement.
GGATAGCGCTGCCAGGATCACATGGGGCATCAGCAACAGCACAATCAAAAGCCAGAT
>JALQXU010000110.1 GCA_023263045.1 Pontimonas sp. | reverse complement strand
AGTCAGCAGACCTCGACATCGACCTGCAATTCGTCAACTACCGCTAACGCTGTGAGGGGCGGCCGCTGATGGAGCTCGGAGCTTTCTGGGTCACCCTCGCGCTGGTTATCGATATCGCTTTTCGGGTGATTGCTCTCGTTGTTGTCCCCCGTAACCGGAGGCCCCAGACCGCCATGGCCTGGCTTCTCGCTATCTTCTTCATCCCCTACTTCGGTTTCCTTGCCTTCGTGGCATTTGGTTCGAGGCGCCTCCCGAGGAAGCGGCGAGACAACCAGGTCGCCATCAATGAGCATCTGCGCACGAGAGCAAAGCTCCTGGGCGACGGCATTGTCGTGACACCGGAGGATCTTCTGAATCGCCCTGAGTTTCCGCGCTGGTTGTCTCAAACGGTTCGTATGAATGAGCGACTGGGAGCGATGCCCATGGTGACGGGTAACGATGTGTCGTTCTTCCCCGACTACCAGGGCTCTCTCGATGAGATGACGAGAGCAATCGAGCAAGCCACCGCCACCGTCTACGTTGAGTTTTACATCATGAGCTTCGACACCGTCACGAAAGACTTTTTCGCCGCTCTCGAGAGAGCCGGTAATCGGGGTGTGACGGTTCGAGTTCTCTATGACCAGGTCGCGAGCGCCAGAATCCGGGGTTATAGAGAATTGAGGGCTGAACTTGACCGACTAGCGCTGTCTCATGTGGCGATGTTGCCGGTTCAACCGTGGAGGGGCGTCTACCAGCGACCCGATCTTCGCAATCACCGCAAGCTCTTGGTGATCGACTCCCGCGTCGCCTACACGGGTTCACAAAACATCATTGAACCGAGCTACCGAAACCCTCGACACAAGGCCAGAGGTCTTGAATGGCTGGATGTGATGATGAAGGTGGAGGGCCCGTTAGCAGACAGCCTCGAGGCACTGTTTGTTTCTGACTGGTTCCAGGAAACCGGTGAGCTGCTCACAACCCCGACTCCCGAGGCACCCGCGTCGTCATCCGATAACGTCTGGGCCCAAGTGGTGCCGAGCGGTCCCGCTTTCGAGGGCGAGAACAATCTGCGCCTGTTTAACTCCCTGGTCTATGGGGCGAGAGAACGGCTTGTCCTGTCTAGCCCCTACTTCGTCCCCGATGAGTCGATGCGTTACGCCATCACCACCGCTGCTGAGCGAGGCGTGGATGTGAACCTCATGGTTTCTGAGATCGCTGACCAGCCGCTCGTTTTTTATGCCCAGCGCTCCTACTACGACGAACTACTGGAGGCGGGTGTGAAGATTTGGCTCTATCGGGCACCGACAATCCTGCATTCCAAGTTCGTCATTGTCGATGACGCGATCAGCGTTATTGGTTCTTCCAACATCGATATGCGAAGCTTCAGCCTGAATTTGGAGGTCTCGGTCCTGATGGCAAGCCCCCAGGTCGTGAGTGAACTCGATGACCTCTATGCCGACTATCGAGCAAATAGTGCAGAGCTAACGCTCACCACATGGCGAGCAAGGCCCTGGCATGCTCGCTTCATCGAGGGATTAGCACGCCTCACAGCCACCGTTCAATAAAGACGTGCCGCGAGCTGGAGAAGGCTCTAACTCGAGGCCTGCTCTTCTGCTCGGTCAATCCACTCTTGGACTGTCCCATCCTCGAGCGACTGCACGGCAATAGCAACCTCATCTGGAGTTACGAGGCCTTCAGCAACAGCTGACTCGATATCGCCCGTTGACATCAGCACAAAGGCGAGCACGACGCGAACCGGATCAACTCCCTCTGGGATATCGAGAACAACCTCGGGCACTGCCTCCTCAACGACTTCACTCGGGACGGCGACATCCTCAATTGGTTCCTCGGTTGGGGCCTGGATGCACCCCGACAGGGTGAGAATCGCCACAGAGGACACCATCACGCCTGAAACCAAACGGTTCCAGGCGTGAAGTGAGGAAGTCCTACTCGTCATTATTTCGCTTGGCCTCTTTTTCGGCTTCCTTCTGAGCCTTTTCCGCCGCCTTCTCGGCTTCCTTTGCTTCCTTCTCTGCTGTCTTCTCGGCTTCCTTTGCTTCCTTCTCAGCTTCTTTGGTCGCCTTTTCTTCAGCCTTGGCGGCTTCTTTTTCCGCCTTCTCGGTCAGCTTTTCGGTCCGATCCGCGAGACGAGCCTCGAGCTTTTCCACTTTGTCATCGAGGTTCTCCAGAGTCTTAGCTACCTGCTCGGAGTAATTGGGATCGTTCGGGTCGAGTGCCTCAAGCTTTGCTGTGGCTTTCGCCACGCGCTGCTCGAGTTTGTCGTAGTACTGGCTTACTCGAAAATCAAGTCGCTCTTGGAGCTGAGGGGATACTGCAAGCTCAAACTCAGGCTCCGTAATGGAGTCGGCGACGGTCAGGGCCATTTGCGCCCCGAGCACAGAGAGACAATCCGGGTCCTCCGAGGTCAACCGACAGTCTGTGTAGAGGTTCGCCACATCTGCGTAAGCACCTGACCAAGTCTCTCCCGCAAATTCCCACACGGTCTTTTGGTCTTCGAGATTCTCTTCAACAACTTCAGTAATTTCAGCGAGCTCCCCCACTTCCACGATGTCGACAATCTCGGGTTCCACGACCTCAAGAATCACGGCATCTTCGACAAGCGGAGTGAGTTCGACAAGCAACTCCTCGGAGATTTCAGTGACGTCAATGACCTCGAGAGCACTATCGACGAGAGCATCGGAAGTTTCATCGGCATACGCGACGACCGGCATCGCAACCAAGGCAAGCGCCAAACCTGCAGAAAGTCCTGTTTTCTTCATTGGTGTCAGTCTATTCATAGACTCAATGCTGACCGAGGTTCCCTGGTGCTAACTATGTGCAATCCAAATGGACGCTCAAGGTTCCCTATGAATTGTCCTAGAGCTCCTCGGGCTACGCGGAGCCCAGAGAAATCTCGAGCATCTCCTCGCGAGGAACAACTTTGATGCGCTCGCGGCCGTCTTTAGCTCCGCGGGCGAGTTCCGCCTCATCGAGTCGGTGCCAACCAGCAAGGTTGGTGTAGGAAACGCCTCTCGAGTCCAGGAGATTGACCACGCTCTGCTCATCAGGGTCGCTGGGGCTCCACCAGGACGCCTGGTCTTTGACTAGATGCTGGATTGTTTCCATGGCATCGCTCTTGGTGTGACCAATGAGGCCTACCGGTCCGCGTTTAATCCATCCGGTCGCGTAGACCCCTGGA
>JALQXU010000010.1:392-16827 GCA_023263045.1 Pontimonas sp. | reverse complement strand
CCCTTGCCATTGGCGAATCGCCTCGGGACCGCTGACCATCCCTATCGCAATCGCTGCCAACAATGCATCGCCGTAGGAGGCACCCACCGTCACGGGGGCTACCTTCTGGGGGACACCACTGATATCGCTCACGCTCTGGAGCCACACGGCATTCTTCGTTCCGCCTCCCACAGCCTGAATAGTGTGAGGGGGTGCTCCCATCTCCGTGAACATATCGACGTGCTGCTTGATTCCGTGACCCATGCCCTCGAGAGTGGCCCGGAAAAGATCTCCTCTGGTGTGGGTGAGGCTGAGGCCGAAAATGACACCCTTTGCCTTGGGGTCATTAATCGGTGTTCTCTCACCCGAGAAATACGGCAACACGATCACACCGCCGGCACCTGGTTCAGATTCCCCGGCCTCGCGGGTGAGGACACCATAAGCGGGCTCACCGCCCGCTTCCTCAGCTGCAACGAGCTCCGCGGCAAAGGAGTCCCTAAACCACCGAGTCAGGGCTCCAGAGGTAGCCATTCCCGCGAGCAAGCACCATGTGCCAGGGAATAGATAGGGAGCAACCCACAAACGCTCATCTCGAGCCTGGTCATTATCGGTGACCTGAATCATGAAGATGGTGGAGCCGTACATCATCATCATTTCGCCAGGTTCTGTCACTCCGACGCTGAACGATTCCGCACCCGCGTCGATGGTTCCCACCGAGACCGGAGTGCCGACATTGAGTCCGGTTTCACCGGCTGCCCATTCGGTTACCTCTCCCGCGAGCTCGTGACTCCAGGCGAGCTCGGGGAGGCGCTCACGCTCGACAATGCCGTCGTTGAGTTCGTCGTTCCAGTCCCGCTTCCACGGGTCATACATGGGGTGGTGCGAGCCAGCGGAGAAATGATCAACAACCACGCGACCCGTCAGCCTCGCGACAATGAAGGTGGTTGCATCAACAAACCAGCGAGCCTTCTCATAAACCTCTGGTTCGTTTTTCTTAATCCACAGAATCTTGGGTCCTGTGGCCTGAGAAGACAGCGCGTTGCCACAGGCGTTGAAAATGCAGTCAGCGCCGTGGCGCTCATTTATCTCAGCAATCTCATCGACTGCTCTCGTGTCGACCCCGTACAGGATTCCATTGCGCAGGGGCTGCAGGTTTTCATCGATGGGAAGCACGTCGGGGCCAATCGCACTGATTCCCACACCCTTCACCTGGTCTGCGGAAATCCCCTCGGTGGCAAGCAAAGCCCTACTAACGTGGGCGACATCACCCCACCAGGTGCCTTCTGGATCGTGTTCGGCCCACCCTGCTCGGGGGAAGATCATTTTGTGGGGCATGACCTCGGTGGCAACAACGGTCCCCTCGGGGGTTACCAAAACACCCTTTGTTTCGTAGGTTCCTACGTCGATTCCCATCAGTAGGTCGGTCGCCATTGTCTGCCTCCTGTTATGTCGGGTAGTGATTACTCTCGGGTGCCATCCCAGTCCGCGGGGAAGGATGTCACCACCTGGGTGATCAAGGTCTGGAGTCCTTCGAGGTCATCGAGGGAGCACATTTCCACACCCGTGTGGGTATACCTCGTCGGCCAGCACAAGTCGATAGCTGGTGTTCCACCGTTGACGAATTGCACATACGACGCATCGGTGAGCAACCCCATCGTGGCGTGCTTCTGAAGTGGCAGCTTCCCCTTCTGTGCACTCTTTTCCACCAGGTCGACAAGGCCAGGGTGGGGAATGACCCCATTGAGGGTTCCTCGCCCGTGGAAGCTATAGAGCCCCATCACTGGACCCTCTCCCACGGCGACGCCGTTGGGGGATCCCATCTCTGGGGTGTCGCCAGCGGCAACCAGATCGAGCGAAATAGCAGCAACGGGCTTAATCTTTTCTGCCGCGAGCATGGCACCGCGTAAATTGAACTCTTCTTGCACTGTTGCAACGAGCACCACATTCACGGCGGCAGGCTTCTGCGCGAGGTGTTCGGCCAATCCCACCAAAACCGCACAACCACCCCGGTCATCGATGCTCGTGCCAGCGACTCGGTTACCGGCTAAGCGCTCGAACCGAGGTTCGTAGGCGACGTGGTCTCCCACCTGAATTCCGAGGGCATGAACCTCAGCCGCTGAGGATGCCCCCACATCGATATATGCCTTATCAATGGTGGGGACGGTGTACTTCATGTGCTCAGGCGTGAGGTGGTGTGGGGGAGTTCCCATCACGCCGGTCACCACATCGCCATCGTGGGCCAGGATTTTCACCACACTGCCGGGCAGGACCCGCTCAGGAACACCACCGAGCCTGACAACTCGAAGAAATCCAGTTGACTCAATCTTGGTGACAATCATGCCCAGTTGGTCAGTGTGGGCAAACACCATCAGGGTGTTCTCTGTGGGGGAGGCGGCCTCAAACCGGGCCATGACATTGCCGAAGGAGTCGACCGTGATGTCTGGGGTGAACGCCGTGAGATCCTCTGTGATGAGGCGCATCATCGGTTCTTCCCTGCCCGACGTTGCGGTCGTCAGGCAGTACTTCTCCAGCCGCCCTGCGAGACTCACGATTCTTGGGGAGCCTTGTCTTTCTTCGCCTTGAGGCGCCGTTTATCGACGTAAGTATTGAGGATCATCACCGCAATCAGCACAAAGCCCTGTGCGAGTTGGTAGAAGAACTGGCTAAAGCGCAGGGCGTTGAATCCCGAGGCGACCATCTGCAGGACAGCGGTAGCAAGGATTACTCCCGTGACGGTTCCAAAACCGCCATAGGGGTTGACCCCACCGAGGACCACGATCACAATCGCGAGAAGAACGTAGGAAGCGCCGTAGTCGGGGTTCGCACTCGCCGACCGAGACGCAATGATGAGCCCGGCGAGAGCGGAGAGCCCGCCGGAGAGCGTGTAGGTCATAAGGAGGACCTTCTTGACGCCAATCGCGCTGTAGGTTGCTGCTTCCTGGTTAGCACCCACCAGAACGGACTGCATACCGAGTCCCGTCTTGTTGATGTAGAGAGCAACACCGATACCCGCCACGAGAAGGATGATCATCGGGATCGGAATTCCGAGGAATGACCCATTTCCAATGGCTGTGAACTCTGGAGGCAACCCGATGATGGATTGACCGTTACGGATTCCCACCGCAATACCGTTGTACAGGGTCAAGGTGGCCAGGGTCGCGAGAATGGGCGTCACCCCAATACCGGCAATAATCGCCCCATTGGCCAACCCACTAATGAGGCCGACAACAATCCCGATGACAATGGCAATGACAATCCAGACATAGACGTTCCCACCACCTTCGGTCACTTGCGTGACCAGGAGATACGCGGTCGACAGAGCAGCCAAGTTCGACATGGACACTACGGAGAGGTCAATACCCGCTGTCAGCATCGCGAGCATGACCCCCAGGGCCAACAAGGCAATCTCCGGAATCTGGAATGCCATCGAAATAAAGTTCCTCGGTGTGAGGAACAGGTCTGGCACGAGAATGCTGAAGCTCAAAAATACGACGAGCGCGACAACAACGAGCTGAGTGAGTTTGCGATCACTCAGGAGGCGTCGAGTGAGGTCTCTCGAAATATCTTTCACGATGCGTCCTCTTCTATGACGGTGGCCTGTTTCGCTCGTCGCTTGTCCGAGATGGCTTGTCCAATGACACCAATGAGCAACATCAATCCAATGGCCGCCCGCTGCCAGGAGCCTGGAATCCCGAGGAGAATCAGGTTGTCCTTGATGAGGTTGATGAGTAGAACCCCGAGGATGGTTCCTGTCACGGTGCCATAGCCACCCATAATGCTGGCCCCACCCAGGACGACCGCGGCGATGATTTCTAGCTCTGTGCCATAAAGGTCGTAGGGATCGGCTTTACGCTGCAGCGAGACATAGAGAATGCCTGCAACACCGGAGATGGCGCCCACCAGCATGTAGATGCGAGCCTTGGTCCATCGGACATTCATACCCATCCTTCGGGCTGACTCCTCAGAACCACCGATAGCGAAAACGGTGCGACCGAACATCGTCCGGCGCAGCAACCACGCAATCGCAATCGACAGAATCAAAATAGGAATCACCAGGACGTGCAACCGAGCGAGGGTTCCCTGTCCCGTCTCAACCGACAGCAGATCGGCAGTGGAGAACTGGTCGAGTCCCAGGGGGATGTTGGCGATATAGACCGAACCGATGTAGCTCAGGAGGAATCCGCGGAACATTCCAGCAGTACCTAAGGTGGCAATAAGCGTCGGCAAGCCAAAGCCCGCAATCAAGAGAGCATTTATGGTCCCAAGAACAGCCCCAATGATGGCCGCGAGGACCAGCGGAATCCACAGACTGTAGGTATCAAGGCCAAGGCCCAGCATCACCACAACCGTCGTATACCCCGCGAATATTCCAATAATCGGGAAGGAAATATCGATCCCACCACTGATCAACACGATAAGCAGACCGAGCGCGAAGAGAATCTCAATCAGCGAGCTTCGCAGAAGGTCAAAGGGTGTTGCGATGGAGAAAAAGACAGAGTTGTTCAGTCCGATAATGAGCGAGAGAACGACAATCGCGATGATCAAGAAGATCTCGTTGGGCGAACCCCAGAGCTTCAAGCCCTTTCTTTTCTCAATCGGCGTGATGTAACTCATGCGGCAAGCTCCTCATAGAGTCGAGATTCGCTGATATCCGCTTCAGACAGCTCTGCCCCCAGCTTGCCCTGATGGACCACCACCACTCTGTGAGCAATCTGGACGATCTCAGGGATGTCATCGGACACGATCACCACAGCCACCCCTTCGAGGGCTTTGTCTCTGATGATCTCGAGAATTTCCTTCTTGGACCCGATGTCGACACCCACAGTGGGGCCATTCAAGATAAGGACAGACGGAGTCATGGCGAGCCACTTGGCCAGGACAACCCGTTGCTGGTTCCCGCCCGAGAGCGACGTGGCAGCGTTTTCTGGATTATCCGTCTTGATCTTGAGGTCAGAAATCCAGTTCGACACCGTTTCACTGATGTCCTTACCTTTGACAAAGCCACCCTTACCGAGGAACCGCTCGATGGCCGCCGCCATCACATTTTTTCGGATGGATTGGTTGAGAAAGAGACCCTGCGAGAGACGGTCTTGCGGAACGTAACCGATGCCTGCCTCGACCGCGTCTCGAGGACCACTCAAGCTGACTTTCTTCCCGTTGACGCTGACAGTTCCCGATTCAATCGGCGCCATGCCAAACAAAGCTTCAGCGATTTCACTTCGACCAGACCCCAACAGGCCTGTGATGCCCACAATCTCTCCCGCCTTCACAGAAAAGGAGACATTCTTGAAGCGTCCCGATGACGTAAGGCCCTCGACCTCAAGAACTGTCGCCGCACTCTTCGGGAGCTCCGGGGTGAGGCGGACTTCGCTAACCTCTTGACCCGTCATCGCCTCAGCAATGGCTTTACGGTCAAAATTCTCGATGGGGCCTTCGGCCGTCACTTCACCATTTCGCAAAATCGTGATGCTCTCGGCTATCTCTTGGACTTCGTCAAGTTTGTGGCTGACGAAAACAGTGGCCACGCCTTGATCACGCAAGTTTCGGACGACACCAAAGAGATGATCAATTTCTTTCCGGGTGAGCGCGGTTGTTGCCTCATCCATAAACAGCAGCTTCACGCCCTGGGTCATGGCCCGGGCAATCGCCACGAGCTGCTTGGAGGACACCGGGATAGAGCGGACCGTGGCGTCGAGGTCCAGGTCCACACCTATCAACTCAAGAGCCTTGGCGGCAATTTCGTGATTCTTCTGAGGATTGATGAGTTTCTTCTTCTCGAGCACCGCGGTTGACAAAGCGATGTTCTCCGCGACGGTCAAGTTGGGAATGAGAGAAAAGTCTTGAAAGATAACCTGCACGCCTTTGGCCACGGCGTCGCGAGGGGAGAGGGAGGAGAGCCTCTCGTCACCCAAGATGATGGTTCCGGAGTCTGGTGTTTCGACACCACTCATGATTTTGATGAGCGTGGACTTTCCTGACCCGTTCTCACCGGCTAGGCAGTGAATGTCTCCGGGAGAGACTCGAAAGCTGACGTTACTGAGGGCTTTGGCCCCGCCAAAAGCCTTAGAAATGCCTTCTGTACCAAACACCGTTGTTTTCCTCTTTACCTATTTTCGTTGACGAGGTGGGGCGTCATTTCTGACGCCCCACCCGCGGTTTACAGCGAGTCTCGGGCTAGCCCAAGACTATTCCGTCTTTAGAACGGGTAGTCCGCTGCGTTGTCCTTGTCAACGATGACCCAGGCGCTGCCGTACCAGGTGGTAGGAACGTCAGGGCTCTGCTGGACACTCTCGTAGCCTTCGAGGCCGAGGTCCATGCCAGAGGTGAGTTCTTCACCATTCACGAGCATCTGGGCGATCTTCATCATGGCCTGACCTGCGAGTGCAGGGTCCCAGAAGAAGATCTTGTCGATAGCGCCGGTGTCAAGGAACTTGCCAGCCAGCGAAGGAATCGAGGTTCCCATGACGCAGACGGAGTCGTTCAAACCGAGCTCCTCCACTGCGCGTCCGATGCCGACCACGTCAACAGCCGAAGAGCCCTGGATTCCCTTGAGGTCCGGGTACTTCTTCAGCAGCTCTTTGGTCTGCTCGTATGCGACGTCAGCGTCCTCTTTGGACTCCAGTGGGTCCTCAACGCGAACGACGTCGGGGTAGTTAGCAGCGGCGTGGTCAAACGCTCCAGCAACCCACTGCATGTGGCTCTCAGCAGTCACCTGACCAACGAAGGCAGCGTACTGACCCTCGTTACCCATGCACTCTGCGAGGTTGTCCATGATGGTCTCGCCGTATGCGGTGTTGTCGAACGCCTCGATGTCAGCATCGGTGTTCTTCTGCGAAGCAGCTTCGTGGGTCACCACGACGATGCCGGCGTCACGAGCCTTCTGGAAGACACCCTCCAGGGACTCAGGCGAGTTGGGGACGACGGTAATGGCGTCCACACCCTGAGCAATCAGGTCCTCAACGAGACGAACCTGCTTCTCGGGGCTAGCGTCATCAGCACCAGTCTGGCTGGCGTCAATGCCAGTGTCACCAGCGAAGGCAACGATGCCCTCATCCATACGGTCGAACCAGCCCACACCGATGAGCTTGACCACGTTTACAAAACGCAGGTCCTCAGATGCGGTGGTTCCGCCGCCCGCTCCGCCGGCACAACCGGACAGAGTCAGAGCGACAGCAGCTGCTGCTGCAACTCCAATCTTGGTCTTCTTCAACCTATGCCTCCCTTATTTTGGTGCCAACCCGATCAGGTGATTGGGTTGTTGGTTAGGTGTGTGAAACATTACACTCGATTCAGCACCAGATGTTCCAAAATGTGAAAAATCCGTCACAATTGTGTGACGATTTGTGAAATGACAAAGGGGTCCCCATGCAGAAAATCTTGAACAGTCCGGTCGAATTCGTCCAGGAAATGCTGGAAGGAATTCTTCTCGCCTACCCCCAACAGCTTGAAGCAGTGGGCGGCGATAATCACGCTTTGGTTCGCGCTGACGCTCCGGTGAAAGGCAAGGTTGCCATTACCACCGGTGGAGGTTCTGGCCACCTACCGCTCTTTCTTGGTTACGTCGGTAAGGGAATGCTCGATGGAGTCGCGGTCGGAGATGTCTTCCAAAGCCCCTCGGCCGACCAGATGCTGGAGGTCACTAAGCGCGTGGACAGCGGTGCTGGCGTTCTGTACCTCTACGGAAACTACGGCGGCGACGTCTTGAACTTTGACCTCGCGGCAGATCTTGCAGCTGCCGAAGGAATTCGGGTGGAGACAGTGCTCGGAGCTGATGACGTTGCGTCGGCTCCGAAGGGAGAAGAAGGTCGTCGCCGCGGAATCGCAGGCATCTTCTTCCTTTACAAGGTCGCTGGAGCTGCCGCAGACGCAGGTCTCGACCTCGACGGAGTTGTCGCAGCCACTAAGAAGGCAGCCGAGCACACCCGAACCATGGGTGTTGCGCTGAGCCCGGTCACTCTGCCAGCCAACGGTAAGCCCACCTTCGAGCTCCCCGCTGGCGAAATGGAAATCGGTATGGGCATCCACGGTGAGCCGGGTATCAGTCGCACAGCGCTGGCGGGTGCTGACGAAATTACAACCGAGCTCGTCGCCAAGATCGAGGAAGACCTGGATCTCGCCGCGGGCGACGAGGTGGCGGTCTTGATGAACGGACTCGGGTCAACACCCCAGGAAGAGCTCTACATCATGTTCCGCAAGGTCTCGGAGATTCTCTCGGCGAAGAAGGTCTCGGTGTATCGCACCTATGTTGGCGAGTTCGCAACGTCACTCGAAATGGCGGGAGCATCGATTTCCATGATGCGCCTGGATGATGACTTGAAGAAGTACATCGACCACCCGGTTCACACACCCTTCTTTACGCAGGCGTGATGGACGCGTTTGTTGAGGCCCTCGAGAAACTCGCGGCAGGGCTAGAAGCTCACTCGGAGGAATTCACCCAACTGGATAGTGAGGCTGGGGACGGTGACCTCGGTCTCACCGCCGGAAAAATTGCCGTTGGAATTCGGTTGGCCATTGCCGAACCTGGCGATTCAGTGAAGCAACTGGTCTTAAACCTAGGCAAGGAAATCTCGAAAGCCGCACCTTCCACGTTTGGAACCCTCTTCGCGAGCGGTTTCTTGGCGGCGGGTTTGGCGGTCAGTGATGATGATGAGCCACTCGCGCAGCTCCAAGCTGGTTTGAACTCGGCGCTTGAAAAGATTGCACAGCGCGGAAAGTCCGAAGAAGGGCAGCGCACCCTTTTGGACGCGCTAGGGCCTGCGGCTCGTGCCGCCGCCGCAGCATCCGATGTGGCCAGTGCGCTCGCCCAGGCAGCATCAGCTGCCGGCGAGGGGGTCGAGGCAACCAAAGCGATGACCCCGCAGCACGGTCGTGCGGGATGGATCGGTGAGCGCGCCAAGGGCATAGCCGATGCGGGTGCGACGGTGATCTGGCGGTCACTCGAATCTGTCATCCAAGACTAGGGGACCGCTCATTTCGAGATTGACCGATGACGACATCGAGCACGTCGGGTCTCTAGCGCGGATAATTCGCGCTTACGCCGCGGAATGGGCGATTCGCGCAAACGGTGGTTATCTGGCACAGGCCTGCGGAACTGCGGAGCTCCTCGCCCTTCTCCATACACAGGTGATGGACATAGGACCTTCTGTGGCGCCAATGGACCCTCCGCGCTTTAGCGCAACACCGAAGCCTGGTGATTCCGGCGTTCGAGGTGAGGATTGGTTGGGTCACGGGCCAGACACCTTCATTGTGTCCCCCGCCCATTACGCCACCGCCCACTACGCGACCTTGGTCGCCACTGGTCGACTCTCTTCGAAGGCCTTGGAGGAAGAATCCACCGACGGTGGGCTTCTGGAGATGATTGGGGCGGAGCATTCTCCCGGGATGGCCGTGACGAGTGGATCGCTTGGCATCGCACTCGGTGTTGCGGTGGGACGAGCGATCGCCCGGAAGCAACAGGGAACTCCCGGGACCATCTGGGTTTTGATTTCCGATGGAGAGCTTCAAGAGGGTTCCACCTGGGAAGCTCTGCAGCTGGCGGTAGCTCGGGGGCTCGACAACATTCGCATCATCCTCGATCGCAACAACATGCAAGTCGATGGCCAGATGACAGGAGTCATGCCTGTTGGGGATGTGGCGGCAAAGTTCAGAGCGTTCGGACTCGACGTTGTCGAACACGATGCTCACGACGTCCCTGGTCTTTTTTCTGCACTGTCCGAACTCCAGAAGGCGGCGGGACCGGCGATCCTTGTGAGCAAGTCTGAGCCCTGGCGGGGCTTTGGTTTTCTTGAGCCGCGCTGGCATGAGAACAAGCTGCACTTCGTCCGCCTTACCCCCGACGAGAAGGCGGAGCTTGAGAAGGAGGTGGCTGACATATGGGCGACGTCGTAAGCAAGCCGTTCTACACCGCTCTTCTCGAGCACGGACGAGCGCACGAGAACGTCACCGTGGTAACGAATGACCTCACCGCGAGTTGTGAGGCTGATGGCTTCAGGGATGCGTTTCCCGACCGCCATGTGTCAGCGGGGATGGCGGAGCAAGCGTTGGTTTCCGCCCTGTCGGGAATGGCCCAGGAAGGGCTCTACCCCATCTATACGTCGTTTGCTGTTTTTTGCACGAGGCGCCCCTACGAACAGGTGGCTCTCACGCTCGCCTATCCGGCGAGGAAGGCAACACTGGTGGGTTTTCTCCCCGGCCTCACCACTCCCGGTGGTGTTACCCATCAAGCCGTGGACGATATCGGACTCATGACAGGCCTACCCAACATGACCGTCGTGGAAGCGGCCGATGCCACCGATATGGACAGCGTCCTCGACGCTGTTTATCCCGTCGAGGGTCCGGTTTACATACGAGGTCTTCGAGGGGAAGTTCCCCAGCTCTTTGACGAGCCTTTGCAGCTCGGTCGCCATCGTACCCTCCGGGAGGGATCAGAGGTCATCGTCCTTGTGTCCGGGCATCTCACCCAGTCGGCTCTCGCTGTCGTTGACGAGATCCGAGACGAATTCCCCGATGTGGGATTGCTCAACGTGTCGACACTTAAACCTTTCGACGATGAGGACCTGATTGGGAAGCTTGTCTCAGCCCGGCACGTTATTTCTGTCGAGAACCACTGGGTTTCGGGCGGTTTAGGTCGGATCGTCTCAGGGGTTCTTGTTGACCGTCGATCAAGCGCGCAGTTGACCCGGGTGGGTGTTGGCGACACGTTCACTCACGGTGGATCTGCTGGTTATCTGGAGGAGTTTTATGGGCTGAGCTCATCACATATTCGACGCGCAGTTCTCGGCGCGCTCGGTGTGAATAGTGATGAGCGTGATGGTGCCAGCGGTGGGGGAGCTGTGGGGCTCACCGAAGGTGTGGCCGAGGGTCTCTAACAAACCTTTTCCACAGATTTCTCTGCGCGTTTCTGCGGCGCAACGGTCTTCAATAGCTTGAACGGGTGATGCCTTCTAAGAACCAAGCGCTTGCACAACGAAAGCATGCTCAATACCCTGAGGGTATGAGCCCTAATCTCCTGGTCAGAAACGTCCCTGCCGAGGTACATGCGACGCTCGTTCGTCGCGCCGAAGGCGAGGGAAAGTCGCTACAGGAGTACGTCATGAGCCTGCTCAAGGAGTCGGCCAGTAAACCCACGATGGCCGAAGTGATGGCGGAGATTGAAGCGAACCTCGCGGCACACGCCGGGCCGTCGATGAGTACGGAAGAGATTGTGGCCGCTATCCACGAAGGGCGTGAAGAGCGCACCCGGCGATTGCTCGGCTAGTGCCAGCTTCGATAGTCATCGACGCCAGCGTTGTGGTGGATGGGCTGATTAATCACACATCAGCGGGAGACCATGCTCGGGAGCTGATGGGACAACCTGGCATCTATGTTCCTGATCTGCTGTATTCGGAAGTGAGCAGTGCTCTGCGCAGACACGAGGTGCTTACCAGGCGTTCTCTGGACTCCGAGTTCGGGACGCTTCTTCGTGTGCCGTGGGATCGGGTGCCCTTCAGTGTTTTCAGCCCACTCACCTGGGCGCTTCGGCACGAGGTGTCGCTCAATGACGCTGCTTATGTGGCCTTGGCCATGGCGCTCGGGGTTCCCCTGGCCACCAAAGACAGGAAGCTTGCTCGCGCCTCCACCCGCTACTGCGAGGTCGTCATCCCCGGGGAGTAAACGGTGAGCCCAGCTTCTTGGGCCGCCTGAATCAGTCTTTGGTCGTAAGCGACTAAGGGAAAACCGAGTGTGAGTGCCGCCGCGAGATGGAGCGCATCGAGGGTGCGCAACGTCTTCGGGGCCACCAGCCCTGCAAGATCGATGATTCGGCGATCAATCGGAGTCAACCAGAGATGCGCAATAACCTGCCCGGCCACCACTTGCGCTTCAGGGGAGATGCGTGCGGCAGCTCGTGCCACTTCTGTTTTCCCGAGAAAGCTAGTGCCCCAGCGGACAGGTTCCCCCCACGGATTTTCTCCGGTGACAAAGGACGTGAGCGCAGGAGTCTCCTTTTCCTGGGTCACCATCTTCATGAGCGCTGACGAGTCGCCATAGAGCTCTACCACCGCTCTTCGTCTCGCATTTCCTGCAGGACTTCCGAGCCCAAAATCTCGGATTCCACCGGCTTGTGGCGGGCAAGAAACTCCTGGAGATCGCCACTCGGGGGAGTGACCTCTCCGGATGCAATCATCTCGTCGAGACTGGTCCCCGTTGTGTAGGGGACAAGACGGGCAATAGGACGCCCATGTTCTGTGACCACCAGAGATTCTCCCCCCTTGACGCGTGCGAGTACGCGGGAGACATTCTGACCTAGGTCACGCATACCAACTGAAGTGTTATCCACAGTTCTACAGTGTAGAACAAATCGGTGGAGAGTGGGCGGTGTCGAGGACCTCTCTGACTAGTTCTGCGGGAAGCCGAGGTTCAAGCCACCGTGGCTCGGGTCAAGCCAGCGGGAGGTCACCACCTTCTGACGGGTGAAGAAGCGGAACCCTTCCTCACCGTGAGCCCGTGAGTCACCAAACAGTGAGTGCTTCCATCCACCAAAGGAGTAGTACGCCATGGGGACGGGAATCGGCACGTTCACACCCACCATTCCGACCTGGATATCGGTGACGAACTTCCGCGCGGCGCCTCCGTCGTTGGTGAAAATGGCGGTTCCATTACCGAATGGGCCCGAGTTGATCAGAGCCACACCCTCTTCGTAGGACTTCACCCGGACTACGGAGAGGACCGGTCCAAAGATTTCCTCCTGATACACCTTTGAGGTGGTGGGAACGTGATCGATCAGCGTGGGTCCCAACCAGAAACCAGCGGCCTCACCATCGGCTTGGACGGTGCGCCCATCGGTCACGACGGTGGCACCGTCCTTCTCGGCAATCTCGATATACGAGGCAACCTTGTTGCGGTGAACCTCGGTCACCAGCGGTCCCATGTCACAGGAGCGACGCCCATCACCGACCTTGATGGCAGCCATCTTCTCTTTGACCGCGGCGACCAACTCGTCGCCAATCGGGTCGACAGCCACCACCACAGAAATCGCCATGCAACGCTCACCGGCAGAACCAAAGCCAGCGTTCACCGCAGAATCTGCGACCAAGTCCAAATCAGCATCGGGCAACACGAGCATGTGGTTCTTTGCTCCACCGAGAGCTTGGACGCGCTTGCCGTTGCGGGCACCGGTCTCATAGACGTACTGAGCAATGGGGGTGGATCCGACAAACGAAATTGATTCCACATCCGGGTGCTCGAGCAATGCATCCACCGAGTCTTTGTCTCCGTGGATGACGTTGAAGACTCCATCGGGGAGACCCGCCTCTTTCCAGAGATTTGCAATCCACATGGATGCCGACGGGTCTTTCTCGCTGGGCTTGAGCACCACGGTGTTACCCGCGGCAATGGCTACCGGGAAGAACCACATGGGAACCATCGCGGGAAAATTGAAGGGGCTAATAATTCCCACTACACCGAGAGGTTGCTTCAGTGAGTAGACATCGACGTCCGTCGAGGCGTTGAGGGAGAACTCACCCTTCAATAAGTGGGGGAGTCCACACGCGAACTCGACGACTTCTTGACCGCGGGTAATCTCACCCATCGCATCGGAGAGCACCTTCCCGTGCTCTTCGGTGATGATGGCGGCGAGCTCGCCCTTCTTGGCCTCTAAGAGTTCTCGGAACTTGAAAACAATCTGGACTCGCTTCGTCATCGAGGTCCCCGACCAATCAGCAAAGGCGGCCTTAGCAACCTGGACGGCGGCGTCAAGGTCACCCGCAGTAGCTAAGCGAACAGACTTCGTGGCAACTCCGAGGGCTGGATCAAAAACGTCACCGAGTCGATCCGAATCGCCGACAAACTCTGCTCCGCCGACAAAGTGATTAATGATGGTCTGTGCCACTGGTCTTCCTCTCGTGAACGCCTGGGCCATTCTCCCTAGAAGAGTATCCATTTTGATGCTCTGGCGCCCGGGGTCAAGACACCATGGTCAAGGCTCTGTAGCCTTGTGCGGTGAGGTTTCGAGCGGGTGCACTTCGATTCATCAGCGCGCTCGGCATGGGGACTGTTCTGGCTCTCGGTGCCTGCGCTCTGCCGATTCCCGCTCCGATCGAGGACACCGAGCCCGTCGTCATACAACTCGAGCCCGACATCCCCCTCGAGCTACCAGCGGAACCCGAACCGGAACCCGAGCCTGAGCCGATAGATCCCACACAGCAGCGCATCGACGATGCAATCGGGTCGATGGACCTTCGGTCGAAGCTTGCAGGACTCATGGTGGTGACAATCTCAGGGATGGACGCTGCCGTTCAGCAGGAGTTTCTCGAGCGGGTGCCCGCCGCAGGCTTTCTGTTGTTGGCGGGCAATCTCCAAGGTGATGTCTACACCATCCGTGACTTCATTACCGCTCTGCACGCCAACTCCGACTTTCCTCTCGTGATTGCCGTGGATCAGGAGGGGAATCCGGTGGCCAGGATTCCGGGGGACGAATTCCCGGGAGCACGGGTCTTAGGGGCAGGCGATATAGAAACAACCGCGGAAGCGTTCCTCGCCCGTCAGCAACTCGTCGATCGCGCCGGCGCCAACGTTAATTTTGGAGTCGTTGCCGATGTGAGTCTGGGTTCTGGCGCCTATATCCACTCTCGCTCGTTCTCGACTGACCCCGTTGTGGCTTCCGAGCACGTCGCGGTGGCTGCGAGCGCCGAAGTGCCCGAAGTCGCCCAAACCCTCAAGCACTTCCCAGGCCACGGTCTCGTGTTTGCCGATTCCCACCGGGTTGTCCCAAGCTCCGATATTTCCTTCGAAGAATGGCGGGCCACACACGCGCTTCCCTTTGAGGCTGGCATTGCTGCGGGAGCCGAACTGGTGATGACCGGGCATATCCGGGTGCCCTCGGTGAGTAAGGATCCGGCATCGCTGTCGGATGATTGGGTGCGCATTCTCCGCGAGGACTTGGGGTTTGAGGGCGTGGTCATTACCGACGACCTGCGGATGCTTCGAAACTCTGGCGAGGAGCAATACCGCGAACCAGCGGCTCTCGCCGTGGCGGCCCTTGTCTCGGGTCATGACCTGATCATGTTGGCTGTCGATCCTGCGGCGGACCCCACCTACGACACCTACACCCAGATGCTCGATGCGATGGAGCAAGCGGTCCTCGACGGACAAGTCTCGCTGGAGCAGGTCGAGCAGTCTCTGCGCCGAGTTCTCACCCTGCGCAGTGTGCTGGGAACTCCCTAGCTATTCGACGTCGCGCCGAATACTGACCACCAGGGAGGCGATCGCGAAGACCAGCGCGTAGCCGAGCAGTAACAGGGTTGCCGAGACCGGGTCGGTGAAATTCGCGGTGTCAAAGTTGAACTGATCAGATTCGACGTCGAGAGCCATAATCGCCGTAATCAGGCCCTGGAGGAAGAACTTCCCTTGATCGGGGAAGAGTAAGAGCAGAATCGGCTCAATGGCGAAGAGCCAAATCAGAACACCAATGAGCGAGATGATCTGGGAGCGAAGCAGAGCCGCAATCGATGCGCCCAGAACTCCCAATACCGCCCCAGAAACAACAGCTGCAATCGAGGTGTTCACAAAGATATCAACACTCGGGTCGGCGGCTTCCGGATAGAACTCCAGCGCGATGACTCCCGCGAGGATTCCGCCCAGGGTGGAGATGATCATCAGCACCACACCCGCAATCACCGAGGCCACGAGTTTCGCCAGGAACACTTGCCCTCGACGGGGTGCTGCCACGTATGTCGCCACTGCTGTTCCGTGGCGGAACTCTCCCGCAACAATCAACACCCCCACCAAGATCGCGAAGATATATCCCGAAATGGCGTTGGCATAGACCGAATCAACAACGGCCTGATTTTCGAGCGTTCCAAAACCGAGACCATCGCTGGTTTGATCAAAGATGACCGGGGTTGAGGCCGTTCCCAGCGCTGCAAAGGCAACAGCCGCAACCAGCAAACCCCACATGGCCCGCTGATAGGTCAGTTTCCGAAGCTCGGCCGCGAGGAGTCTCATGAGCTCACCCCACTGGTGAGTCGCAAGAAAGCCTCTTCTAGAGTCTGGCCACCGGTAATCTCCTCGAGAGTTCCCGACGCCACGAGTTTCCCGCGGTTGATGATGATCACATCGTCGACCACGTTTTGAAGCTCCGCCAACTGGTGGGAGGACACGAGGACTGTTTTTCCGGCCTTCGCTTGGTCTGCAATAAACCCTCTCAGCCACGCGATACCGGCAGGGTCGAGGCCATTAGCTGGCTCATCCAAGATCAACACGTCGGGATCGCCGAGGAGCGCTGCAGCCAGGGATAGTCGTTGCTTCATCCCGAGTGAGTAGCCCTTGACTCTCTTGTTTCTGGCCTCCGTGAGCTCCACGTTGGCGAGCACCTCATCCACTCTGGACCCCGGGAGTCCTCCCATTGAGGCCAACACCCGGAGATTTTGGTAACCGGTGAGACCCGGGTGAAAACCCCTCGAATCCAGTACAGCTCCCA
>JALQXU010000010.1:0-382 GCA_023263045.1 Pontimonas sp. | reverse complement strand
GATAGCGCTTTCCCAGAATCCTGGTGCGACCGTTGGTGGGCCTGGACAGTCCTACGAGACAGCGCAAAGCCGTGGACTTTCCTGCTCCGTTGGGGCCAAGGAAACCGGTGACGCGACCGGGCTGAACTTCGGCGGTGAAATTGTCGACTGCGGCAACGCCTCCGTAGACCTTCGTCAACCCTCGAAAGGCAATTGCGACCATCATCCGACTTTCCGTATATCTAGCCTCCAGCCTAGCTTCTGCGACGGAGTCGGCGCACGACCACGATGGCGACGACAACTACAGCAACGAGTCCCAGCCAGGGCACCAGGATTCCTGCCCACACAATCGTTCCCGCGAAGAAGGCGAGGATGCTCTCCCAACCCCGCACAATGCCATCGA
>JALQXU010000109.1 GCA_023263045.1 Pontimonas sp. | reverse complement strand
GAGGTCGCGAAACTGATTGTGACGGCCAGTGGTGGCCCGCTACGCGGTCGAAGCCCCGAGTCCCTGGCAAGCGTGACACCTGAGGAGGCACTCGCCCACCCCACCTGGGACATGGGTCTTGTGGTGACGACAAACTCCGCCACTCTGGTCAATAAGGGTCTGGAGGTGATTGAAGCGCACCTCCTGTTCGACATTCCGTTTGAGCAGATTGAGGTCACCGTTCACCCGCAATCTGTGGTCCATTCGCTCGTCGAATTCCACGATGGCTCCACGATTGCTCAAGCATCACCGCCCGACATGAAGGTTCCGATCGCGTGGGGGTTGAGCTGGCCGAACCGGATTTCCGACGTGATGCCGGGAATCGACTGGAGTACATCCCATACCTGGACGTTTGAGCCATTAGATGAGGTCGCGTTCCCCGCTGTATCGCTGGCCAAGTCGGCGGGGGAGCGTGGGGGGACGTTTCCGGCGGTGTTCAATGCCGCTAACGAGCAGGCCGTTCACGCTTTTCATCGCGGAGAAATACCTTTACCCGGCATCATCGACACGATTGTTCACACCCTTGACGACCATGAGTCCGGGGAGATGAGCGTGGAAGGTGTCCTCGAGGCGGAGCGCGGCGCACGAGAAAAAGCTGATGCGTTCATTGCCTCGAAGCGCTCCTGACGCGTCCCTAAGGCTCGCGTCAGGGGGCTCGAATAGAGTGTGCGCGTGGATGGCGTAATCCTCTTCGTTATAGGAGTCCTGGTCGTGGCCTTGGGGCTGCTCGTGTCGATTGCGCTCCACGAATGGGGTCACTATTTCCCCGCCAAGAAATTCGGCGTCTATATCTCCCAATTCATGATTGGGTTTGGTCCCACTCTCTTTTCTCGCACACGGGGCGAAACCGAATATGGCCTCAAAGCCATTCCGCTGGGAGGCTACGTCGCGATGGCGGGCATGTATGCACCCAAAGACCCTGGCGCTGCGCCAGAGCCCTCCACCACGGGTTTTTTTGATCAGGCGGGTGGAGAGGTCAGCGCCACCACAGCAACCGAGCACGAGGTAGACCAGAGAAGCTTCTATCGACTGCCTCTGTATCGGCGCATCATCATCATGCTTGGGGGGCCGGTCATGAATTTGATCATTGCGATTGTCTTGTATTCGGTGGTGCTCCTGGGCTTCGGAGTTCCTTCACTCAGCCTCACGGTGGGATCTGTCTCGGAATGCGTTGTTCCGGCTACCGAACAGCGCAGCGAGTGTCTTCCGGAGGACCCGGCTGCGCCCGGTGCGTCAGCGGGAATCCTCCCCGGTGATCGCATCGTCAGTGTGGGTGGCGAGGATGTTGATGAGTGGTTCCGGGTCACCGAAATCATTCGTGAGTCCCCGGGTCGAACCGTGGACCTTGTCGTGCTGAGAGACGGGGAGAGCGTCTCTCTGAGAGTGACGCCGCTGTTGAGCGAGCGATACGCATTCGATTCGACCGGCGAAATCCTGGTGGATGAGGCGGGCAATCCGGTGGTGGAATATGTCGGGTTTGTCGGTATTGGCTCCTCGATTGAGAATCAACGCCAACCGGTCACGAGTGTGCTCCCCGCGGTGTGGGACAACGTTGTCGGTGTGGTGCGCATTATTGTGACCCTGCCCGAGCGGATTGTAGATGTTGCCCAGGCAGCTCTGGGCACCGAGGAGCGTGACCCTAATGGTCCGCTGAGCGTGGTGGGGGTCGGCCGTATCGCTGGCGAAATCGCATCCGTTGACACTCTTGCTTTGCGGGATCGAGTGGCGAGTCTGATCGGAATTCTCGCCTCGCTGAATGTCGCGCTCTTTGTGTTCAACCTGGTTCCTCTTCTGCCTCTCGATGGTGGCCACATCGCGGTAGGGCTGTATGAGGGTGCAAAGCGCCGGATTTATCGGGCGCTCGGTAAGAGCGACCCTGGGCCAGTCAACGCAGGGAAACTCATTCCGTTGACGCTGGTCGTTGTTGCTGTGCTCGGAGGCATGAGTTTGTTGTTGATGTATGCCGACATCGTCAATCCCATACGACTTTTTGGCTAAGGCGCGCCTGATGACCCCTAAGCATCGGTTCAGATTCAGCGCTTAGGCTAGAGACGCTCGCTTGAGGATGCTCAAGCTCCTCGTCACGAAAGGATGGCCTGAGAGTGCCAGCAGTCAACCTGGGTCTACCCAAGGTCCCAGAAACCCTCAGCCCTCGTCGTAAGACCCGCCAAATCAAGGTGGGCAAAGTCATGGTGGGAAGCGACCACCCCGTGAGTGTTCAGTCGATGACGACCACGCAAACCACCGACATCAATGGCACCCTCCAGCAAATTGCGGAGCTGACCGCCACAGGTTGTGACATTGTCCGCGTTGCTGTTCCCACAGCTGATGATGCTGACGCGCTGCCCATCATCGCGAAGAAGAGCCAAATACCCGTTATCGCCGACATTCACTTCCAACCCAAATACGTCTTCCAAGCCATCGATGCGGGGTGTGCCGCAGTGCGGGTCAATCCCGGCAATATCAAGAAGTTTGACGACCGGGTGGGCGAAATTGCTCAGGCAGCGAAAGACGCCGGCGTGAGTTTGCGCATTGGTGTGAACGCCGGTTCCCTTGACCCTCGCCTGCTCGAGAAATACGGCAAACCGACCGCTGAAGCCCTCGTCGAGAGTGCCGTCTGGGAGGCAAGTCTTTTCGAAGAGCACGATTTTCACGACTTCAAGATTTCGGTCAAACACAACGACCCGATTGTGATGGTGAAGGCGTATCGCCAGCTCGCCGAACGCGGGGACTGGCCACTGCACTTAGGAGTTACCGAAGCGGGTCCCGCGTTCCAGGGCACGATCAAATCCTCGGTTGCTTTTGGAATCCTGTTGGGCGAGGGAATCGGCGACACCATCCGAGTCTCTCTTTCCGCACCCCCTGCTGAGGAAGTCAAAGTAGGACTTAAGATTCTCGAGTCGTTGAATCTTCGAGAGCGCAAACTGGAGATCGTCTCGTGCCCGAGTTGTGGTCGAGCTCAGGTTGATGTGTACACGCTGGCTGATGACGTCACCAAAGGTCTTGAGGGTCTGACGGTCCCGCTGCGCGTTGCGGTCATGGGGTGTGTGGTGAACGGTCCCGGGGAAGCGCGCGAAGCTGACTTGGGTGTCGCCAGCGGTAATGGCAAGGGTCAGATTTTTGTGAAGGGCGAAGTGATTAAGACGGTTCCCGAATCCGAAATCGTGCAAACCCTGATCGAGGAA
>JALQXU010000108.1 GCA_023263045.1 Pontimonas sp. | reverse complement strand
GTACGAGCCAAGAAGGACTACGCCCGATGGTACGAGGGCTACCAGGTGATCATTTCGGAGGTCACTGCGACCTACGGCGATGGCAAGATGCCGGGGCTCACCCTCAGCTAGCTCGCTCGCTCATGGCCTTGCCCCGCAAGGCAACAACTCGCACCATGCGCTCCAGAGCGTAATCAGGTTGGGGCCCAGACCCTTTTACCGCTGCGTCTGTGTGCGCAACCTCGAGGATTGCGGCACCCAGTCCCGCTTGGTCCCAACCCTGAAGACTCGAACGAGCATTTCTGACCTGCCACGGAGCCATGCCCAACTCACTGGCCACCGCATCGATGCTTCCCGTACTCCCACCCACGAGCGCCATAGTTCGAAGTTTCATGGCAAACGCCGCGACGACCATGACCGGCTCAACACCAGAGTTCATCGCGTGTCGAAGGAGAGACAGAGCCTCAGCAAAATGACCGGAAATGGCCTGATCTGCTATCTGGAAGGTGGTCGCCTCAACACGTCCCCCGTAATAGCGCTCCACTGTCGCCAGGGTGATTGCTTTACCCCCACCATCGTTGATGAGCTGGGAGCATGCTGATGCAAGCTCAGCCAGATCTGTGCTGAAAGCGTCGACGAGCGCTCGCACTGCTTTGGGTTCGATGGACACCCCGTGGCGCTGAAACTCCTGCTGAACGAACGTTGTCCGCTCAGCATCCTTTTTGATTTCTTTGCACTCGACAACGAGTGCCGCTGCACCAGAGGCCTTGATGGCATCCAGGAGTTTCTTTCCTCTGTTTCCCCCGCCGTGACGAAGGACCACAACGACATCAGATTCGGGACTCGCGAGGTAAGACAGTGCGTCGTCCAAAAAAGCATCGTTGCACTTCTCCACTGACTGGACTCTCAGCAGACGTGGCTCCCCGAACAAACTGGGGCTCGCAAGCTGGAGAAGGTCACCCTGCTGATAATCCGCTGCGTCGAGATCATTAATCTCGACCCCTGCGTCACTCGATTTCATGCGGTCGGTCAATATCCGCAGAGCTCGATCAGCCAGAAAAGACTCGGTTCCGGTGATCAGAATGACCGGGGTTTCCCTGATTCCGTGCCAGGGAACGACAGATGCCGCAGCTGTGGCCATGTGCGCTCCCTTCGTGCCACTCCAGACTAACGAGCAGTCCCTACCTCTGGCTCCAGATAGAGAGCTGACCTTTCTCCCCCGGACTGAGCGTGATGATGCCCTTCTCATCCGACCGAAGTGGCACCGTTCCCGCTAACGACAGGATGTCAAGAGCACTTTGTGTGGGATGTCCATAGGTGTTGTCTTCCCCCACACCGATCAAGCCCACGGTGGCATCAATCTTTTGATAGAGCCCCGCAAACTGGTCTCTGGAACCGTGATGGCTCACCTTGACCACGTCGAGACTTCCGAAGTCTTCCCGCGCCAGGAGAATGCGTTGAGGCTCTTCCCCCAAGTCTCCGAGGAAAACACCGCTGAGGCAGTAAGTGCATGGTCGGTCGGGCTCCACTGCAACCACAACACTCGAATCATTGCCAGCATCTGCGAAGGAATCCGTGAGAGGCCACACCACTCTCAGCCGATAGCGTCCGAACGGGAGTGAATTCCCCGCACTCACCTCGTTCACCGTGGCGCCTGCCGATTCCAGGCCTCGAACGATGTCTCGATGATCAGGCTGAAGCACGGGTCCCACCCAGACTTGGTCGACCCGGTCGGCAATCACCGGCCACGCACCCACGTGGTCGACATCAAAATGGCTAATCACTGCGAGGTCCAGGTGGGTCACACCCAGAAACCTCATACAGGACCTCAATTTCTCGGGGTATTTCCCCGTGTCAATCAGTAGCATCCGTCCCCCGCTCTTGATGAGGAGAGCATCGCCTTGTCCCACATCACACTGAGCAATAACCCAGTCGCGAGGGACTGACAGAGACGCAATTGTTCCCGGAAGGTGGAATACGAGGATGACAATGCTGAGGGACCCAGTAGCGAGTGCCCCCGAAAGCCGTCGCCAGGTTCGCTGAGAGGGGTGTCCAAGGAGAAGAAAGGTGATTCCACCCCAGGCGAAGCCCGCCATCAAGAGCGCTCCGGCGACACCCGAGGGGAAAGGAACTGTTACCCACGGAAGAGAGGCGAAAAACCGCCCCACAAACGCCACGAATGACGAAGGCCACCAGGCCAACCAGGCCACGATGTCGCTCAGCCAGGGCACGAATGGGCCCCCGACACAGACCAGCATGCCCAGAATCGTGGCAAGAGGGGCGACGGGAGCAGCCAGCGCGTTGGCAATGACAGACCACAGCGGCACCGCCGGATTCAGAAGGATGAGAACAGGCTGACATGCCACTTGGGCTGCAATCGGTATCGCCAGGACTGTGGCCATCCAGGATGGCATCACGGAGCTCATCGCATCGCCCACAGGTCCCACCAGGAGCAATATTCCGCCCGAGGCGAGGACCGAGAGGACAAAAGCAAAATCAGCCGCCATCCACGGATCTGTGGCGAGGATGATGACAACGGTGAGGGAGAGCACCGGAATCCCCTTCAAGGGTTTACCCAGTGCCAGGAACAATAGAACGATTGTGGCCATCAGCGACGCTCGGACAATGCTCGGCTCGGGAGTAACAACCGTGACAAAACCAGCCAGTGCGAGAGTCCCACCGATGAGCTTTGCCCACACACCACCCCGCACGATGTGGATGAGCCCGACAACGAGTCCCACGACGATCGCACAATTCGCCCCCGACACCGCCACCAGGTGACTCAAAGAGGTGTCACGCATTGCCTGAACGAGCCCCCGATCGACAGCGCTCGTATCGCCGATGGCAAGGCCCGGCAAGAGTCGTCCGCCATCTCCGCCAAGATCGTGAGCCCTTTCCACGAGGTGCATCCGCAAGACGTCTGACCCGCTCAGAAACCATCCGGGGGCGCTCACCCAGTCCGGGTCGCCACGGGCGAGAATGGTCCAGCCTTCTCTCTCCCACGGCTCGGACAGTTGAAGGTAGCCCTGCACTCCCGCTGTAGAGCCATACGGGGTTCTCTCTCCGAGGTTGGCCCCGACAAGGGAAGCCTGTATGCCAGGTCCATCGAGAGGCTCCCCTGCCACCTGACGAATAGTTACCCCAAGAGATCGAGTTCCTGGAGTGAACGTCTCGTTGAGCGACACCACAAGGTTTACTTCGGTTCCCCTGTGTTGTGCGATATCAGGCTGCTCTCGATATCTCTCACCC
>JALQXU010000107.1 GCA_023263045.1 Pontimonas sp. | reverse complement strand
CATGGTTGAGGAAACACGCTCCCCCTCCGCCTCGCAGACGTCTGCAACAACCTCAACGCGAAACCCCCAATGGTCACCCTCTTGGCGAAGGGTGTCGATGGTGCCCTCTCCGCCGTGGCCGTATCGAAAGTCAGCGCCAACAAGGACAACACTGGTCGAAAGGCCTTCGGCGAGAACCATGCGCGAGAAGTCTTCGTGGCTGAGTGCCGAAAGCTCCTCATCGAAAGGAAGGACAACCACTCGAGAGATTCCGGCGGCGGCTAAAAGTTCAATCTTCTGACTATCGCTAAGGATGGGGTCTGGCTCGCTCCCCGGTTTCAGGGTCGCGTGAGGGTGACGATCAAACGTGACGACGGTGGGCTCTGCTTTGCCGGCCATGGAGAGAAGTTGGTCAATGACCTGCCGGTGTCCACGATGAACTCCGTCAAATTTCCCGATACTGACCGCGCGACGCGTCCCATCGCCCGGGAGTGAATCGAGCCCATAGTTGACCGCAACCGGACTCATGCCAGAGCCTTCTTTCGCAACCACCACAAACCGACAATCGGCAAGACCACCGGAATGAACAGGTACCCCAACCCAAACTGCGACCAAACCGTTTGATCGGGAAACAAGGAGGGAACCAGAAGGCTGATTGTTCCGACCATAAGAACCCCTGCTAGTTCAAAGGTGAGAGCCAAGCGGGCAATCCGCCGTGCTCCTGGGCGATGCCCCAGCGCAACCGTGACCGTGGCGAGGACATACACCAGCGCCGCAACCGCCGAGAGGCTGTAGGCCAGCGGTGCGTCATCAAACTTTGTGAGAATCTGAAAACTCGAGCGACCCAGAGCAGCCGCACTCAACACCGCATACAGGGAGACGATGATGCGATGGAGCGTGGAGGATGACACGGGCTTAGCGTAGCGACTGGGCTGTGGCGCTACTTTCCTTTCTTCTTCTCGACATCACCGGAGAGGGCAGCAATGAAGGCTTCCTGGGGAACTTCAACACGGCCCACCATCTTCATTCGTTTCTTACCCTCTTTTTGCTTCTCCAAGAGCTTGCGCTTCCTCGTGATGTCTCCGCCGTAGCACTTGGCGAGCACGTCTTTTCGCATAGCGCGAATGTTCTCTCGCGCTATGACTCGAGCGCCGATAGCCGCCTGAATGGGCACCTCGAATTGCTGACGGGGAATCAGCTCCCGCAAGCGCCCGGTCATCATCACGCCGTAGGCGTAAGCCTTGTCTTTGTGAACAATCGCACTGAAGGCATCCACGCGGTCGCCCTGGAGCAAAATGTCGACCTTCACCAGATCGCCCTCGGCCTCACCGGCTGGCTCGTAGTCGAGTGAGGCATACCCGGCTGTCTTCGATTTCATTTGGTCAAAGAAGTCGAAGACGATTTCACCCAAGGGCATCGTGTATTTGATCTCGACCCTGTTTTCCCCCAGGTACTCCATCCCCTGGAGCACCCCCCGCTTGTCCTGGCACAGCTCCATGATGACGCCGACGTACTCTTTCGGAGCGAGGACAGCGGCGTTCACCACCGGCTCCCACACCCGGGCCACACGTCCGGTGGGGAATTCCGACGGGTTGGTGACTTCTTGGTGAGAGCCATCATCGAGTTCCACGGTGTAGATCACGGAGGGCGCTGTGGCGATGAGGTCCAGCCCGAATTCCCGCTCGAGTCGCTCCGAGACAATCTCGAGGTGGAGTAGCCCCAGGAACCCGCACCTAAAGCCAAAGCCAAGCGCAACGGAAGTCTCAGGCTCGTACACGAGGGCTGCATCCGAGAGTTTGAGTTTGTCCAGAGCTTCGCGCAGATCGGGGTAATCACTGCCATCAATGGGATAGAGCCCGGAAAACACCATCGGCTTGGGCTCGGTATAGCCAGGAAGTGGTGTGCTGGCGCGCGTTTTCACCGACGTAACGGTGTCTCCCACTTTCGACTGACGCACATCTTTCACGCCGGTGATGAGATACCCCACTTCTCCCACACCCAGACCCGGGGAGGGTGTGGGCTCTGGTGAGCTCACACCAATTTCCAGGAGTTCGTGCTGAGCCCTGGTGGACATCATTTCGATGCGCTCCCGGGGAGACAGTGAGCCATCGACCATCCGAACGTAGGTGACAACACCCCGGTAGGCGTCATAAACGGAATCAAAAATCAGCGCTCGGGCGGGTGCGTCAGCGTCACCGGTCGGGGCGGGAATGGCCTCAACAACGCGGTCCAGGAGAGCCTCCACTCCCTCACCGGTCTTCCCACTCACGCGCATAACATCCTCGGGCGACCCACCGATCAGCTGAGCAAGTTCCTCGGAATAGCGCTCGGGGTCCGCCGCCGGCAGGTCAATCTTGTTGAGGACAGGAATGATGGTGAGGTCGTTCTCGAGCGCCAAATACAAATTGGCGAGCGTTTGAGCCTCGATCCCTTGTGCAGCGTCGACCAAGAGAATCGCCCCTTCACAGGCCGCCAGAGAACGGGAGACCTCATAGGTAAAGTCCACGTGCCCGGGTGTATCGATCATGTTGAGCGCGTAAGTCTTGCCGTCTTTCGTCCAGGGCATGCGGACGGCCTGACTCTTAATCGTGATACCTCGCTCGCGTTCGATATCCATTCGATCGAGGTACTGGGCGCGCATGTCTCTGGCTTCGACAATTCCCGTCAGCTGCAGCATCCGGTCCGCCAACGTCGACTTTCCGTGATCAATGTGCGCAATGATCGAAAAATTGCGCAGGCGCCACACATCGGTCGAGGCCGGCTGAATATCGCGGTCAGAGTGAGAAGACATGTCAGATGATTGTCCCACGCGAAACCATTGGCGAGTGGCGCCCTCACCTGGTATCGTTTGCGTTTGGTTCGCCTAGCCTCGGGCCCTCTCATTCGAAGCTAGGACAGCATTCTGACTTTCGCCTCAGGGCCCCACCAGAATGTCCGGGAGCCTGACAACACACCATTAAGGACACAGCGTGGCAAACATCAAGTCGCAGATTAAGCGAATCAAGACCAACCAGAAAGCAACCGAGCGCAACCGTGCGGTGAAGAGTGAACTCAAGACCACCGTTCGCCAGGCTCGTGAAGCAATCAAGTCTGGTGACAAAGAGAAGGCTGCCGCGGCAGTCAAGCTCGCGTCGAAGAAGCTCGACAAGGCAGCCAGCAAAGGCGTTCTCCACAAGAACCAGGCTGCGAACCGCAAGTCGGCTATCGCCAAGCAGGCAGCCGCACTCTAAAGCGTCATCTGTGGTGGCCCCATCCGTG
>JALQXU010000106.1 GCA_023263045.1 Pontimonas sp. | reverse complement strand
AGAGTTGATAGGGCGCGATCACTGGGCGGGGGGACAGAACCCAGAGCACAAACGCCCACCACATCGATAAGAGCCCCTAAGACCGCCATCCACTGCGCACCGGGGGAGGGCACAAGAACGAGACGGTCGAGATTAACGCCCAACTCTTCAGCCGCGGCAAGGCCCACATCGGGCATACCCACCACAGCGCACCACGTGCCTTTCTGAGTGGTCTCAGCCAACAATGACCACAGCAGAGACGCAGAAGAGTCCACAGAATAGACGGCGCCTGTCAGCAGTCCACCCTGAGGGAAAAGGCTCTTCAGCGCCTCGTGCACGGGGAAAACCCGAGGATCTGCTGTTGTCTTCTCCATCGTGTGAATACGCTGACGCAAAGCCTCCACATCAGCACGAGTCGGCTCGTGCTGATCGACAACGAGAGCGGGAGACATAGAGCTATATTCGAACATTTGTTCGATTGTGTCAACATCCACTGACACGCCCACAAAAACAGGGCCCCTCACCCTGGTGAAAGACCCTGTCGTCGCGTGCGCGAGGGGGGACTTGAACCCCCACGCCCTAATACGGGCACTAGCACCTCAAGCTAGCGCGTCTGCCATTCCGCCACCCGCGCGCACACCATGTCATTTGCATAACACGACGCGACCGAGACACGACATTACCACTAAAGTCCGCCGGGCATCAGGCCCATGCTTTAGCGTTAGAGCATGGGCTTACTGGATGCACTCCTGCTGGGGCTCATCCAAGGTCTGACAGAGTTTCTTCCCATTTCCTCCAGTGCCCACCTGCGGATCGCCGGAGAATTCCTCCCCGCAGCAACAGACCCGGGCGCGACCTTCACGGCCATAACGCAAATTGGCACCGAATTAGCGGTCTTGGTGTATTTCGCCTCCGATATCGGGCGCATTCTTGGCTCCTGGTTTCGATCAGTGAGCGTCGGAAAAACCTGGTGGGCACGCGCGTCTCGTGACGAACGTGCTCAGGCTCGGATGGGCTGGCTGATCATCGTCGGGACGCTTCCCATCGTGATTGTTGGATACACCGCACAGGAATACATTCGGGGTGCATTTCGCTCACTCTGGCTCGTCGCCACGGTACTCATTGTGTTCGGCTTGATCCTGGCTGCAGCCGACTGGTGGGGCCGAAAAACCAGGGACCTTACCAACCTCACCGCCTCCCACGGTCTGCTCTACGGACTAGCCCAAACACTGGCGCTCATACCGGGAGTTTCCCGCTCGGGCGCCACCATCGCCATGGGTCGAACACTGGGCTACGACCGGGTATCTGCCACCCGGTATTCGTTCCTACTCGCCATTCCCGCAGTGCTCGGCAGTGGGTTTTACGAGCTCAATACCGCGCTGACCAGACCGGAGTTGGCCGGACCTTTTGGCCTCGTGGAGATAGCCGCAGCCACGGTAGTGGCCTTCGGGGTCGCCCTCGCTGTCATCGCGTGGCTCATGCGCTACATCGCAACCAGAAGTTTCATGCCCTTCGTGATCTACCGGGTAGCACTCGGGAGCGCTCTCCTGATAGCTCTGGGAGCCGGGGTTATCGACCCGCTATGACTCGGTCGAACCCGGCCTATCGGGGCGACTCTGGAGATACTTTTCAAACTCTTCGGCGATAGCGTCCCCAGAGGCCTCTGGCGCGTCAGCAGCGTCCCTCGCCTGCTCGAGCTGATCGATGTAGGCAGTCATGTCATCGTCCTCAGCGGCAAGCGCATCGATGCCTTCCTCCCAGCGCAGCGCCTCCACCTCGAGCGCTTCACGATCGGTGTCGATTCCGGTCATCTCTTCGAGCTTCTCCAGCAGTGCAAGCGTTGCCTTGGGGGAAGGTGACGTGTGGACGTAGTGGGGGACATGTGCCCACAGGTGCAACGAGGGTATTCCCGCTTCGGCTGCAGCGAGTGACAAAACGGTAAGCACACCGACGGGTCCCTCATAAGACGACTTTTCAATATCGAAGTGTTCCCGGATGTCGTGGTCGTCACTCGTCGCTGTCACACGGACGGGTCTGGAGTGTGGCACATCGGCGAGCATGGCTCCCAGGAACACAATGGATTCGATTCCGTGGGTGAGAGCGAGGTCCACCATGGTCGACGCAAACGAACGCCACAGCCGCGAGGGCTCTTGTCCGAGCAGAACGAATGGTGTTTCCTCGTCACCAGCCTCTGGCCCATACAGGGTGATGTCTGGCCAGTTGAGAAAACGAGTGCCATCGCTCGCGTGCTCGACGAGGGGTCTCGTGAGCTGGAAGTCGAAGTACTCTTCCGGATCTACTTGCGAGAGCACCAAGTGAACGCGCTGATCGAGAAGGGTTTGCGCCGCAGTGGTCGCGGAGTCACCCGCATCATTCCAGCCTTCAAACGCGACAAGGAGCAGCTTGCTCGGGTCGCTCAAGGGGCTTCGGGACATGCAACCTCCGGTGGGGTGGCACCAGCCTACCCCTCTTGGGGCGCCCGGTAGACTTCGGCGATATGGACCAGATGCAGGCCGTGCTGTTCGACATGGATGGCACCATCATCGACTCCGAGCCCTACTGGATGACTGCTGAGCGTGAGCTCGTCGAGAGCTTCGGTGGCACCTGGAGTGAAGAGCAGGCCTACGCACTGGTCGGGAGTGGTCTATGGAATTCAGCATCACTATTGCGTGCAGCCGGTGTCGATCTCGAGTTGGATGACATTGTTCACCGCTTGAGCGACCGGGTGCTTGCCCAAATCGAGGAGGCTGTTCCTTGGCGTCCAGGTGTTCGCGAGCTGTTCACGAGCATTCTCGACGAGGGGATTCCCTGCGCCTTGGTGACGATGTCGTTGCGGAAAAACGCGGAAGCACTGGCCAGAGCCGTCGCCCGAGAGCTTGGCCAAGAGGTCTTCCAGGCGATTGTGGCCGGTGATGACGTCTCTGCTCCAAAACCCAACCCGGAGGCCTACCTCACGGCAGCCGAAGCGTTGAGAGTCGATATCCGATCCACGGTGGCTCTCGAAGACTCGGCTTATGGTGCAGCGAGTGCCTTTTCGGCGGGAGCCGTCACGATTGGAATTCCCCTCCATGTGGGTATTCCGGAGAGCTCGGTTCACGTCATGTGGTCATCCCTCGAAGGGACGACCGTGGATCACCTGCGCGAGGTGTGGCAAGCGGAGCGAGGAGTGGGTGTGGCATGACCCCTCGTCGAGGCGTGTTTCAGGTTGGTGACCACGTTCAGTTGCGGGGCCCTAAAGGGACCCTGCACACCGTCACCTTGG
>JALQXU010000105.1 GCA_023263045.1 Pontimonas sp. | reverse complement strand
CATCACCTTTGTCGACGAACTTCACACCCTGATGGGCGCCGGTGGTGGCGAGGGCTCTGTGGCTGCCGCCAATATGTTGAAGCCCATGCTCGCAAGGGGTGAGCTTCGCCTGATCGGCGCGACCACCTTGAATGAGTATCGCGAGTACATCGAGAAGGACGCCGCTCTCGAGCGTCGCTTCCAGCAGGTTTTCGTGGGAGAGCCCAGCGTGGAGGACACCGTGGCGATCCTTCGCGGATTGAAGGAGCGCTACGAGGCACACCACAAAGTGGTGATTGCCGATAGCGCTCTCGTGGCCGCTGCGACGCTGTCCAACCGCTACATCACCGCTCGGCAACTTCCGGACAAAGCAATCGACCTCATCGATGAGGCGGCCAGCCGACTCAAAATGGAAATCGAATCGTCCCCCGTCGAAATCGATGAGCTCCGTCGCACCGTGGACCGGATGCGCATCGAAGAGCTCGCCCTCAAGAAAGAAAAGGACGACGCCTCCAAGGAGCGACTGAAGAAACTCCGCGAGGACCTTGAGGCTAAAGGCAAAGAGCTTGACGCCCTGCAGGAGCGCTGGGCTGCTGAGAAGGCGTCGTTGCAAGACGTGGGAGAGCTTAAGACCAAACTCAACGAGGCGCGGATCGAGCTCGATAGAGCTATGCGCGAGGGCGACTATCAAGCAGCCTCCAAGCTCAACTATGAGGTCATCCCAGGGATTGAGGAATCGATTCAGAAAGCAGAAAGTGCGGAGCGCAGCGATGACCGCATGGTTAACGACCAAGTGACCGATGAGGACATCGCCGCCGTGGTTGCCGCCTGGACGGGAATCCCCGTAGACAAACTCACCCAAGGCGAAACTGAGCGCCTGCTCCACCTTGAGAGCGAATTAGCTAAGCGTTTAGTGGGTCAAAAAGACGCGGTGAGTGCGGTCAGCGAAGCTGTGCGTCGCACTCGCGCAGGCTTGAGCGATCCGGGTCGACCCACGGGGTCATTCTTGTTCCTCGGACCCACTGGTGTGGGAAAAACGGAGCTGGCGAAGGCGCTAGCTGATTACTTGTTTGATGACGAGAAGGCTCTAGTCCGTATCGATATGAGCGAGTACGGCGAGAAGTTTGCGGTGTCGCGGTTGATCGGTGCACCCCCCGGATACGTCGGATACGAGCAGGGCGGTCAGCTGACCGAAGCTGTTCGCCGTCGCCCCTATTCGGTAATCCTGTTGGATGAGGTCGAAAAAGCTCATCCCGAGGTTTTTGATTTGCTGCTTCAGGTTCTCGATGACGGCCGTTTGACCGATGGTCAAGGTCGAACCGTCGACTTCCGCAACACGATTCTGATTTTGACCTCGAACCTCGGTTCCTCCTACCTCATCGAGGAGGGCGTGCCGTGGGAGCAGAAGGTGGAATCGGTCCGGGAGGAGGTCCGTCGGGCGTTCAAGCCGGAATTTGTGAACCGACTTGATGACATTGTGGTCTTCTCCACGTTGACCGCTGAGGACCTGGGCCAGATCGTCGAAATTACCGTCGATCGACTCCAAAGCCGCTTGTCTGATCGCCGTCTCGATTTGGCCGTGACCCCCGAGGCCCGGCTATGGCTTGCGGACAACGGATACGACCCGGTGTATGGAGCACGGCCACTGCGTCGCTTGATGCAAAAAGAAATCGATGATCGACTGGCCAAAGCCCTCCTCGCAGGTGACATCCACGATGGTGACACGGTGAAAGTGGATATCGCTGACGATGGATCAGGTCTGAGAGTCCAGCGATTCTCCATGGAATAGTTCACCGCGCTTCACTGTTATCTCGATGAAGCCAGAAAGGATAGCCATGAGCCACGATCACGAACCTCACGAGTTTGTGCTGACCGATGTCCTCGAATCCAGGTGGAGTCCCCGGGCTTTTGATCGTGAAGAAGTCCTGGATGAGAAGCGTTTGGGACCTGCTTTTGAGGCTGCTCGCTGGTCACCGTCGTCGGGTAACTCTCAACCGTGGTCCTTTGTGGTGGGATTCCGGGGCGACGAGGTGTTCACGACGATTGTGGCGACTATGGCGTCGGGGAATCAGGTGTGGGCGGAGCACGCTGCAGTTGTTGTGGCAAACATCGCATCGGTGGTGGATGCGGAAGGAAACCCGCAATCTCACGCCATCTACGATCTGGGACAAGCTGTCGCGCACTTCACCGTTCAGGCGACCGCCGAAGGCTTGATGGTCCACCAGATGAGCGGATTTGATGCACAGGCCTTGGGTCGCGAGCTGGGGATTGAATCATCCCAGCGAGTAGTGACTCTGATGGCCGTGGGCTCCCTCGGTGACCCCGCTGATCTTCCCGAGAAATTGCAGGAGCGAGAGGCTAAGCCCCGGGTGCGGAAAGGTCTGTCAGAGATTGTCGGCGGGAGCGCCCACTACGCCTGAAGCTCTGCGGTAATCGTCGCCACGAAACGGTCAATGTCCTCTTCGGTGGTGTCGAAAGAGCACATCCACCGAACTTCTCCCACTGACCGATCCCAGTCATAGAAACGGAATGTCTGCCGGATTCGATCGGACACTTCCGGGTCAAGGACTGCGAACACCCCATTGGCGTCGGTGGGAGCGCTAAAGCTCAAACCCGATAGCGCACCTGAGGCAATGCCTTCCTCCAGAGCGTCTCGCAGCCGCTTCGCCATTGTGTTCGCATGCGTGGCTGAACGAAGTCCCAGGTCATCATCGAAAAGCGCCAGAAGTTGTGCGCTGACAAAGCGCATCTTGCTCGCAAGCTGCATGCTCATCTTCCGCAGGTAGATCAGACCTTCGACGGCATCGGGGTTGATCACCACAATGGCTTCGGCACCCATCAGTCCGTTCTTTGTGCCACCGAGGCTGACAATGTCCACGCCAACATCACTGGTGAACGCTGAAAAAGGAAGACCGAGGCTGGCCGCTGCATTCCAGAGGCGCGCTCCATCCATGTGGAGAAGCATCCCCTTCTCGTGAGCAAAATCGGCAATGTCCTTGATTTCAGGGGGCGTGTACACGGTTCCAAGCTCTGTGCTTTGGGTAATCGACACTACGGCCGGTTGGGCGCGGTGCTCATCCCCAAAACCAAACGCTTCGGTCGCGATGTCCTTGGGTGTGATTTTTCCCTGGTGGTGCGTAACGGGGTACAACTTCAGACCGGACACTCGCTCTGGCGCGCCGCCCTCATCGGTGTGAATGTGGGCGAGAGAGCTACAAATGACGGCACCCCACCGGGGCATCATCGCCGTCAGCGAGAGGACGTTGGCTCCCGTTCCGTTGAACACCGGAAATA
>JALQXU010000104.1 GCA_023263045.1 Pontimonas sp. | reverse complement strand
GTGGGGATTGTGTCCCTCGAGATTTACTCTCTTGCGACCCAACAGAGCCCGGAGTCGTCAGAGACTCTGCCCGCGCTGGAGTTTGAGCCAGCGGGCGAGGACTAAGTCGTGGCCTGGGGGAGCGGCAAATGGTCGCTGGGTAAAGCGTTGCGCAACTTGGTGGCTCAACCAGAGATCACCGAGCAGACCTGGGAAGACTTGGAGGACACTCTTCTCTCCGCCGACTTTGGTCCCGATGTGACCGACGCCCTGATGGACTCGGTCCGCGCCGAAGTGGAGCGCATTGGCACCACCAAGCCCGATGATGTGCAGGCGATTCTGAAGGACTCTCTCGAAGCGCAGCTGGCCGAGTATGACCCGACCTTGCGTCTCACCGAGCGCCCCGCTGTGGTCATGGTGGTGGGCGTCAACGGGGTGGGAAAAACCACCACAATCGGGAAGTTCGCCAAGTTCTTGACCAACGCTGGCCGCAGTGTTGTCATCGCCGCTGCGGATACCTTCCGGGCCGCTGCCGTGGAACAGTTGGGGACCTGGGCTGAGCGGGCGGGAGTGCCGATTGTGAAGCCCGAGAAGGAGGGTCAAGACCCCGCCTCGGTGGTATTCCAGGCAGTCACCAAGGCCACAGAAGAGGGCATCGACATTGTCATTATCGACACCGCCGGTCGCCTCCACACCAAGTCGGGCCTGATGGATGAGCTCACCAAAATCAAAAGAGTGGTGGAGAAAGTTGCCCCAGTATCTGAGGTCTTACTCGTTCTCGATGCGACCACCGGTCAAAACGGGGTGATTCAAGCCCAAGCGTTCCTCGAGCACGCGGGCGTGACCGGGTTGGTGCTCACCAAAGTGGATGGCAGCGCTAAGGGTGGCTTTGTTCTGAGTGTTCAGGACAAGACCGGTTTGCCCATCAAACTGCTCGGCCAAGGCGAGGGCATCGGCGATATGACCGGATTTGCTCCCGCGTCGTTTGCCAAGTCCCTCGTCGAGGATTAGCTCCCGAGATAGGTTCGCCGGAGATCCTGGTAGGTCTGGGCGTTTCGCCGGATAGCGTCAACCTCATCCTCTGTGAGCGCTCGGCGCACTTTCCCGGGGACACCTGCCACGAGGGAACCAGGAGGAATAATCTCGCCCTCCAGCACGACAGTCCCCGCGGCAATCAGAGAACCTCGGCCGATCACACTGCCATTGAGCAGGGTGGCATTCATCCCGATCAAGCAGTCATCCTCGATGGTGGAGCCGTGCACGACGGCCGAGTGCCCGACACTCACCCCTGCGCCGATACGCGCAGGGAAACCCGGATCGCCGTGAACGACGACATTGTCTTGCAGGTTGCTTCCCGCACCGAGCTCGATGGC
Source organism: Pontimonas sp. (assembly GCA_023263045.1). Lineage (GTDB taxonomy): Bacteria > Actinomycetota > Actinomycetes > Actinomycetales > Microbacteriaceae > Pontimonas. The sequence continues at coordinate 1,976 of JALQXU010000104.1, read as the reverse complement.
GTCACGGTCAGCCCGAAGCACAGCGCCGAACATGACCACGCTGTCCTCGTGGAGGGTTACCTGGCCGACCAGAGTCGCCGTGGGAGCTACGAAAGCGCTTGCGGGGACCTGGGGTTCATGGGAGTCAAAAGGCACCATCGGCATGCCCCCAGGATAGAAGGTGACACAGTTTTGTCAGCTAACCTTGTCAACCATGGCTGCCTTTGGTTCCCTCTCCGAGCGTCTCACAGCCACGTTCTCGTCACTTCGGCAAAAGGGAAAACTCTCTCCCGCGGACGTTGATGGAACGGTCCGCGACATCCGCCGAGCACTGCTCGAATCCGATGTTGCACTCGAGGTGGTGAAGGATTTCACCGCGACCGTGCGCGAGCGCGCGCTCTCGGATGATGTCAACAAAGCTCTGAACCCCGCTCAGCAGGTGGTGACCATTGTCAACGAAGAGTTGGTCAACATTCTCGGTGGCGACACCCGAGGACTCACCTTTGCCAAGACCGGGCCCACCGTCATCATGCTCGCGGGTCTCCAAGGATCCGGTAAGACGACGCTGGCGGGAAAACTCTCCAAATGGTTAGTTGACCAGGGTCACACCCCTGTCCTGGTGGCCTGTGACCTGCAGCGCCCGGGCGCTGTCGCCCAGCTGGGTATTGTCGCGGAGAGCGCGGGAGCGGCGTTCTTTGCCCCCGAACCGGGTGATGGGGTGGGGGACCCCGTCAAGGTCGCCCAGGCGGGTGTGAAATACGCGAGCGATAAGGCCCACGACGTGGTCATCATTGACACCGCGGGTCGCCTGGGTGTCGACCAAGAGCTCATGGCTCAGGCGTCGAATATTCGGAAGGTCACCAACCCCGATGAGGTGCTCTTCGTCATTGACTCGATGAGCGGTCAAGACGCGGTCCAAACCGCTAAAGCGTTCCAGGAGGGTGTTGACTTCACGGGAGTGGTCCTCACCAAGCTCGATGGTGACGCCAAAGGTGGTGCAGCGCTGAGTGTGACGGGTGTGACCGGTCGTCCGATCCTCTTTGCCTCCACCGGGGAAAAAATCGACGAGTTCGAGGTCTTCCATCCCGACCGCATGGCGTCTCGGATCCTTGACCTGGGAGACATCCTCACCCTCATTGAGCAAGCCCAGAAAGCGTTTGACGAGGAAGAAGCGAAGGAACTTGAGGAGAAAATCCGCTCCGAGACGTTCACTCTGGAAGATTTCCTCTCCCAGCTCCAGCAGCTGAAAAAGATGGGGTCTCTGGGCGGAATGCTCAGCATGCTGCCCGGTGCCAGAGGAATGCAGGATCAGATCGACAATCTCGACGAGGGTGAGCTGGTTCGCACCGAAGCCATCATTCAGTCGATGACACCGCGCGAGCGCCTCACCCCGAAGATTTTGAATGGTTCAAGGCGTATGCGGATCGCGAAGGGCTCGGGAACCACGGTCACGGATGTGAACCAGTTGGTGACCCGCTTTGATCAGGCGGCCAAAATGATGAAAACCGTGGCCAAGGGAGGGGTTCCCCAGATTCCTGGGATGGGTCCGATTCCCGGCGGCGCCGGTCGAGGCAAGAAAAAGAACGCCAAAAAGAAGTCGGGTTCTCGCTCGGGTAACCCCGCGAAACGGGCTCAAGAGGCTCTCGGTAAGGCCACCTCGAGTGGTGGAGGATCGAGTTTTGGCCTGCCCAACTCCTCCGGTCAGTAGCCCAGAGCGGCGAATGGTTCCCGACCGGGCAAAAAATCTGACAGAATAAGCACTCGAGCTCTTCGCCCGACCCTCTATCAGGTGCTGGAGTTCCCCTTAGACGTCCTGTCGATTGTGTCCCCACGTAATCGTCGGCTGTTATGACTACTCATCTACTGGGAGAAACGTGGCTGTAAAAATCCGTTTGAAGCGCATGGGCAAAATCCATGCACCGTACTACCGCATTGTCGTCGCCGACTCACGCACCAAGCGTGACGGTCGAGTCATTGAAGAAATTGGGAAGTATCAC
>JALQXU010000103.1 GCA_023263045.1 Pontimonas sp. | reverse complement strand
CTCGATGACCTGCAGAAGTGGTTGGGCACCGACGCGTTGCGCTACTCACTCGCACGCTATCCCGCAGACTCACCGCTCACCCTCGACTCGGACATTCTCACCAAGCGCAGCAACGATAACCCTGTGTTCTATGTGCAATACGCGCACGCCAGAACCCACCAGGTCGCGAGAAATGCCGCGGCGGCGGGCGTCACTCGGGAGGTGTTTGATCCCTCGACATTGACCCATGACACCGAATCGGCGCTGATTGCCTCGCTCGGAGATTTCCCCCGCGTTGTCTCTCAAGCGGCTGAGCTTCGCGAGCCCCACCGGATCGCCCGCTACCTCGAAGAGGTCGCCTCGGTGTATCACCGCTGGTACGACGCGTGCCGGGTGACCCCGCTGGGGGATGATCCGATTGAGGCGGTTCACGGGACGAGACTGTGGCTCAACGATGCCACCGGACAGGTCCTGCGCAATGGTCTATTCCTGTTGGGGGTCAGTGCTCCCGAGCGCATGTAACTATTGCCCGTGAGCGGTGATTCGCTATCCTGGGGGAGGCTTCAGGGACCAATCCGGGTTCGCTCGCCTCACACCAAGACTGCGACTCGTGAGGTGAGTGTTGTGTCTCATCCCCTAGCACCAGGGTGGCTTGTAGCGCCCCGTAATGCGAATGCTCTGCATTCGGGGATTTGGCCTGCCAGCATGCGGCGGGGCTCCAGTGGAGAGCTCGAGGTCGGCGGTGTTTCGGTGGGGGAGCTCGCGGAGCGCTATGGCACGCCACTGTTTGTGTTTGACCAGGATGACCTCGTTTCTCGAGCTCGCCTGGTCAAGGATGCCCTCACCGCAGCGTGCTCGCGCCACGGCGTGAGTGGCGCCGTCTACTACGCCTCCAAGTCCTTTATTTCCGGACACGTCGTCTCGTGGGTCGAGGATGCAGGACTGGGTTTTGACGTTGCGACTGCGGGAGAAATGGCGATCGCGTTGGGCGGCGGCGCAAACCCGGACCACATTGAGTTTCAGGGCAACAACAAGTCTGAGGACGAGATCGCTCAGGCGATGAGTGCTGGGGTCGCCACCATCGTCATCGATGCGCCTATTGAGGCGGAGCGCATTCAGGCCATTGCGTCGTCGATGGACACCCGCCAGAAGGTCATGATTCGAGTCAACACCGGCGTTCATGCTGATACTCACGACTACTTGGCCACCGCCAGGGAGGACCAGAAGTTTGGCCTCTCTCCCGCTGAGGCGCTCTCGTTAGTCCAAGTGATTCGAGACTCGTCGCACCTCGATTTCGTGGGATTGCACTCCCACATCGGTTCGCAGATTTTTAGCACCGAAGGTTTCCTGGAGGCCGCCACCCGAATGGTGGACGTCTATGCGAAGGCCTTCGCCGAGGGTGAACCCTTCACTCTCAACTTGGGAGGTGGATTCGGCATCGCTTATACCGAGTCCGATGAACCTATGGATGTGGCAGAGCTGATTACCGCCATCGTGGATTATGTTGCTGCAGAGTGTGCACAGCGAGGATTGCCGATTCCTGATGTCGCTTTCGAACCGGGTCGGGTCATCTCTGGTCCAGCGGGAGTGACGCTCTACACGGTCGGGGTGACCAAACCTGTCACGGTGCACGAGGGTGACAACGTCGCGACTCGACTGTATGTCAGCGTCGATGGGGGAATGAGCGATAACGCCAGACCCGCCCTGTACGGTGCGCACTACAGCGCCCGGATTGCTTCCCGGCAGTCACAGGTCGCACCCGAGCTCGTGCGCGTCGTAGGCAAGCACTGCGAGAGCGGCGACATCGTGGTGGATGCCGAGTACCTACCCGGTGATGTGGCACCGGGAGATATCCTCGCGGTCGCCGCGACCGGCGCGTATTGTCACTCGTTGGCCAGTAACTACAACGTGGTGGGACGTCCCCCCGTTGTGGCAGTATCCGGTGGCTCCTCTACCCTGATGGTGGCAGGCGAGACCCTCGATGACGTGTTGGCCAGGGATCAGGGACTCTCGAGAGGTCAGGAATAGGACGATGCGCGAGAACTACAGGAAGCTTCGGGTCGCCGTGTTGGGCGGGGGAACTGTTGGTGCTCAGGTTGCCCGTCGACTGCTGGACAACGCCGACGAGTTGGGGTCCAGATCTGGCGCTGGCTTGGAGCTCATCGGTGTTGCAGTTCGCGATGTCTCCGCCAGACGTTCCGTATCACTTCCCAAGAAACTGCTGACTGACGATCCCCATTCGTTGATTGTGGGAGCCGACATTGTGGTCGAGCTGATGGGCGGGCTCGAACCAGCGCGCACCTTGATTCTGGAAGCTCTGAGCTCCGGAGCCGATGTCATTACCGCGAACAAGGCACTGTTGGCCGAACACGGACCGGAACTTTTCGACGCGGCGGCCAAAGTCGGCGCACAGCTTTACTATGAGGCAGCTGTTGCAGCAGCTATCCCGATTATTCGTCCGTTGCGAGATTCACTGGCAGGTGACCACGTCACCAAGATCATGGGAATCGTCAATGGCACCACGAACTACATCCTCGATGAGATGGACACCTTGGGGCTGGGATTCGAAGAAGCTCTCGCTGCTGCCACCGAACTGGGTTATGCCGAAGCAGACCCCACCGCGGATATCGAAGGGTATGACGCTGCCCAAAAAGCATCCATCTTGTCCTCCCTCGCGTTTCACACTGCGGTGCCCCTGAGCGATGTCCACCGTGAAGGAATCACGGGGGTGAGCGCGGCTCAGATCGAGGCCGCCAAGCGCTCTGGTCACGTCATCAAGCTTCTGGCTATTTGCGAGCGCCGGATCGATGCCAGTACCGGCACCGAAGGTGTGAGCACCCGGGTGCACCCGACGTTGATTCCCCGCAGTCATCCTTTCGCCGCCGCCCGCGGGGCCAACAATGCCGTGTATGTCGAGGCAGAGGCGGCTGGTCCGCTCATGTTCTATGGCGCGGGTGCGGGTGGTCCGGAAACGGCGTCGGCTGTTCTGGGCGATATCGTTTCGGCGGCCCGGCGTCACGTCGTTGGCGGTCCTGGAGTGGGCGAGTCGACCCACGCCGACTTGCCCGTTGTCGACCCAGGGCTCGTACCCACGAGGTATCAGATTTCGTTGACGGTCACCGACCAGCCGGGAGTGCTCGCCACCATCGCGTCGATTTTCTCTGAGGCCGGGGTGAGCGTGGAAACGCTCAGCCAATCGACCCCGCACGACGAAGCGGGGGCAGCGCAGACCGCTACGCTGGTCATCCAGACGCACCAGGCCAGCGAGGCCGACCTGTCACAGACAGTAGAGAAGTTGGCGTCGAGTCCAGTTGTCCACCAGGTCGCTGGTGTGGTGAGAGTCGAAGGGTAGTTTCAGGTGGCACATCA
>JALQXU010000102.1 GCA_023263045.1 Pontimonas sp. | reverse complement strand
GGGATAGGCGTGGCATTGAGGTCAACACCGCGAAGCATGGCTGCGGTGTCGGCCAAACTCCACAAGAACCCAGGGAAACCTTGGAACTCCACTTCGCGCCGGGCTGTGTCGGCAAAATCAAAGATAGGTGCTTCCATGGCGAACGCGGTCACGTTCTCTGTCTTTGCCGGCAGGATCGCGGTCGCGATGGCACCACCCGAGACCCCAAACATGCCGATCTTGTCGGGCGCAATGCCCTTATCAGCTACTAGCCACTGTGCGACAGCGGCAAAGTCATCGGATTCGTCCTGGCCGGCGGAGTGGCGACCATCGACGCAGGTTGAGTTTCCGGTGTCTCGCTGGTCGACCAGCAAGACGTTGAAACCTTCCTTGGCGAGCATGGCTGAGGGCAGAAGAGCGTTGTAGTCGCGCCGTGATGTCCCATACCCGTGGGTGACGATGACAGTTTCTTGAGCCACGGGATACGAAGCTTTAATCCACCAGGCTTCCAGCGTGACATCATCTGCGACGGGGATGGTGACTGTCTCGATCGGAATGTCGCTGAGCCACCAGTCAGAAAGGTCGTAGCCGACCCACTGGTTCCAACCCTCACCCGGGAAGGGGCCCTCGAGAGGGGTGGTGAACTGCTCTGGAGTGTTATCGACGTCATCAGCATTGATCCCACACGGGACACTGGTTCCTGTCCGATAGACGTAATCGCCCAGCGCCAGGGCACCTCCGCCACCGACCACCAGCAGCGCACCGAGTCCAAGGCCTACCCAGCTTCGTGCACGCATGACTTCGAGCGTAGCTGGCGGGGGAGGCTTTCGTAAGTCCTCTATCGTTGAGACATGTCACGAGAGCAATTGCATAGTTTCCCCCGAGTTCCGCTTCTCTACGGACCTTCACCGGTTGAGCGTTGGGATCGACTGACGGAAGACCTGGGCGGAAAAGTCGAAGTGTGGGCTAAGCGTGAGGACCTTAACTCGGGAATTGCGTATGGCGGGAACAAAACCAGGAAGCTTGAGTATCTGGCCGCAGATGCACTTGCTCAAGGGTGCGACACGTTGGTTTCGATCGGCGGGGTACAGTCCAACCACACTCGTCAAGTTGCGGCTGTCGCCGCCAAGCTCGGCCTGAAAGCGGTTCTCGTCCAAGAACACTGGGTGGATTGGGATGAGGTCAATTACGAAAAGACTGGGAACATTCTTCTTTCCAGAATTTTGGGGGCAGAGGTTCGGCTTGACGACGCCGGCTTTGACATCGGTTTTCGTCAGTCCTGGCAGGAAGCCATTGATGAGGTTGAAGCTCGGGGTGGGAAGCCATACCCGATACCAGCGGGAGCTTCCGACCATCCTTTGGGTGGGCACGGTTTCGCAGGCTGGGCTTTTGAGGTCGAAGACCAGGAGAGGGATCTGGGCTTCACCTTCGACGCCACCATTGTGTGTTCCGTTACAGGGTCCACACAGGGTGGGATGATTGCGGGTTTTGCACACTCTGACCGCGCCCAGAGTGTGATTGGCATTGACGCCTCCGCCACGGTCGAGAAAACCCACGATCAGATCACCCGGATTGCCCAGAGAACTGCTCAGGCTATTGGGCTTGGTCGTGAGCTCCGGCCTGATGAGGTGGTTCTTCTCGACCGCTGGCACGACGGCATTTATGGCGTTGCTGGACCGAGAACTATCGACGCGATTCAGCACTTGGCTCGGACTGAAGGTGTTATATCTGATCCCGTGTATGAGGGTAAATCGATCGCGGCTCTCATCGATTTGGTCAGAGAGGGTTACTTTCCGGATGGATCGAGAATTTTGTATGCCCACCTGGGAGGGCAGCCAGCCCTCAACGCCTATACGACGGCGTTCTAGACCTTCGGGCTGTTGTCGCTAAATTCCCACAAATAAAGGGCTGCGTAGGAACGAAAGGGTCTCCAACGCTCCGCTATTTCCGATACATCTGCGTCGTCACCGAAGTGTGCCCAGACCGCTTTCCGAAGACCCAGATCTCCGGGTGACCAGATGTCAGGATGGCCCATTCCAAAAATCAGGAACATTTCCGCAGTCCAGGGTCCGATTCCTTTGAGGTTGGTGAGGCTCTCGATGACGACATCGCTTTCAGCACTCGCCAAGTGGTGTGGATTGATGTCACCTCGGACAAAGGCTTCAGCCATTCCGATGACGTAGGAGGCCTTGGACCGCGAGAGTCCGTGTTCACGAAGCTCCTCCACAGATGCCTTCGAGAGCACCGCCGGGTCGTGAGGGCCGAGAGCACTCGTAAGCCTCGCTTCAATGGTGTCGGCCGCTTTGACGGAGAGTTGCTGACCAAGAATCGAGGAAACAAGAACCGAGAAGTATTCGTCTGGCTTTTTGGGGGTGATGTCTGGCGGGGTGTGCTGGGGGATGAGTGTCGCCATCACCTCACACGCGGAGGCGAGATGCGCTTGTGCGTCCTCGAGGTGAAGACCCATGTGTCACCCCATCCTGGTGGTCTTGTAGGGGGAACCGGAGGAATCGTAGGTTGTCCAATCACCGGTTTGGTGACCATCTCGAAAGGAACCTTGGCGCATAAGGGTTCCATCTTTGCGATAAAACCTCCATGCGCCATGCATCTGACCGTCCTTATATTTCCCTCGAGCCTTGGGAACACCATTTCCATAGAGCTCCAGGAACTCCCCTGATTTTTTGGGGAAAGAGGAATTGATTGCCGTGATTCGCGCGTCCACCACTGCTTTCAGAAAGCTCTTTGGTGGAGCTTTTTCTTTGTCGAAATGAATGGTTCCCTTGGTGACGGTGTAGTCGGCGAGGGCGTCTCCCATGACCTCCATGACTTCAGAACCAGGGAAGAGACTGTTGTGGTTCTGAAAACCCATGAGTGACGTGACGATGATTCCTTCGCAGCGAAAAGTCGGCATCCCCCACGACATATCCTGCTCCGCGCGAGGAAGCAACGACTCGAGAGTGTTGTGCACTCTCCACAGTGCTGCTGACTGCTTCTCGGGAAAGGAATCCAACACCTCGGCAATGGTGGTCATGGTCCTTCTTTCCTCTCGAGTAAGTCTGGACCATCGCCTCGAAGCGGGGCTACTTCGTAGTGGTCCCAGCGCTCAGCATTGGTTGCTGCGCGCTCGGAGACTTCCGCAATCAACTGGGCTCCGTCGGTATTGGCGGGGTCAAGCCACCGGTCGTAGTCGTCTGGCTCAAGAGCGATAGGCATACGGTCGTGAAGGGGAGCGAGGATGCCCGCACTATCGCGAGTCAAGATGGTGGCCGTCGCGAGCATCTCGCCGCTGGAGGGATTCGTCCACCAGGAATAGAGGCCAGCCAAACCAACAACCGGTTGGTCGGGGCGAAAAATCGCATGGGGGGCTTTCG
>JALQXU010000101.1 GCA_023263045.1 Pontimonas sp. | reverse complement strand
CAACGCCACAAGCCCTAAAGGAATATTCATCGCGAAGAGCAGGCGCCAGCCCACATCATCGCCACCCACTCCGACAAGAAATCCACCGAGCGTCGGGCCAAAAGCGGTGGAGAGCCCGATTACCGCACCAAAGACTCCAAAGGCCTGACCGCGCTCACGACCCTGAAACAGTTGTTGAACGAGACCCAGCACTTGAGGCATCAGGATTCCGGCAGCAAACCCTTGGAAAATTCGTGCCCCGATCAGGAGTTCAATGTTTGCAGCGAATGTTCCCGCTGCGCTGGCCAGGGTAAAGAGAATGAGTCCAAAAAGAAACATCAAGCGTCTCGAATACAGGTCCCCCATGCGTCCGGAGGGCACCAGAAGTAAACCAAAGGCGAGAACAAAGCCAGAGAGCAACAGTTGCACCTCGGTGGCCCCCGCGCCCAACACATCACTGATTGCCGGGATGGCGACATTGATTTTCGCGAGGTCCAGAATGGTGAGGGAGGCCACCCCCACAGCCACCGCGTAGGCGCGCCACCTGGTGCGATCGCCGGAGAGGTTGATGGGTTCGGTCACCGGTGGACCTAAGAGCTTCGACATGCTCTCCCCAGCCTACGCCCCGAAGTGAGCGTTACTCGCCGAGTCTGCGCCTTGTTGCTATTGCTCGGGCTGCCTCGCGGTCGTCCTGTTTTTTGCGAAGCGTCTGACGTTTGTCGTATTCCCGTTTACCTTTGGCTAACGCAATCTCGACTTTTGCTTTGCCATCGAGAAAATACAGACGGAGCGGCACGAGGGTGTAGCCACCGGCAGACACACGATGGGCAAGCTTCAGAATTTCGTCCTTGTGCAACAAGAGCTTGCGTTTCCTGCGCGGCGGGTGATTAGTCCAGGTGCCCTCGTTGTATTCCGGAATATGGACAGCCTCGAGCCACGCCTCGCCGCCATCAATCGTCGCGTAGGCGTCAACCAGAGATGCCCTACCCTGCCTCAGCGACTTAACCTCGGTACCCGTGAGCACAATTCCCGCCTCATAGGTGTCCTCGATCGAGTAGTCATATCTCGCTTTGCGATTGGTGGCCACCACCTTCTCGCCGTTTTCTCTCGCCATGGTGCCACCTCCTTCGTCACGACTCCTGAGCGAGCTTTTCGGGCGCCCTACCGCGCACAATCAGCCCCACAGTCTAACGCCAGGGCTGTGCGCGACCCCAGAGGCAAAAACCTTACGCGCGAAGGTAGCGAGTGATGGAAATGTAGGAGGCAACGATGGCAAGACCAATCCCTGTGGCGAACAAGAACGGCATGGCGGCAAAAGCATCGCTTCCCGTGACAAAGACCGTGGTCGGAAGAGCCTCCGTCAGATACCCCTGGACGAAGAAACGCACGATGCTCCACACCGCAATCGATGCCAGCGCCGCACCCAGAGTCGCGGCCACAATTCCCTCGAGAACAAACGGAGTTTGAATGAAGCGATTCGAAGCCCCCACGAGTCGCATAATCGCCAGTTCACGTCTTCTCGAGAAAGCGCTCAGGCGAATGGTCGTCGCAATCAGGAGCGCAGCGGCAACCAGCATGAGCGACGCCACAGCCACCGCTGTCAGGCTTCCCGCGTTCAAGAGCGCAAAGATCTGGTCGAGGTAGCTTCGCTGATCGATAACACTCTCAACCCCCGGAAGTCCCGAAATTGCCTCAAAAATCAATTCACTTTGCTCCGGGTCAACCAAATTGACCCAGAAAGTTTCCGGGAGAAGCTCAGGTGAAACCAAGTCGACAACCGCGCTGTCCTTGAATTGTTCACGGAAGTTCGCGTACGCCTGCTCACGGTCCTCAAAGTAGAAACGGTCGATGTAGGGCGCGAGTGTGGCGGATTCCAATCGCTGCTCAATGGCGAGCTTTTGGTCGGGGCTCGCCGCTTGCTGGTCGCACCCTCCCAGTGTCGAGAAATCCGTACACATATAGATAGCGACCTGGGCACGATCAAACCAGAACGACTTCATTTGGTTGATTTGAGCCTGGAGCAGAATCGCGGTTCCCACGAAGGTCAACGAGATGAAGGTCACGAGAACAATCGAGACCACCATCGAGAAATTGCGAGATAAACCAGTACCGACTTCTCGAAGGACAAAGCCCAGTCTCACGCCCTCAGCTCCCAGGGGAACGGCGAGGCGATGTCATCAGGATCGGAAGATGACGCCGGTCGAATCGGGGTGGGATCCGCGAGCGCCATTTCCTCGGTGATGACCGGAATGGGAGCGGTGTCCATCTCGCCAAGCGGAATAGCGCTCGTTTCATAACCACCCTGGTGTTCATCGCGAACGATGCGACCCCCGGCGATTTCGATGACTCTGCGTTGCATCTGGTTCACAATCCCCGAATCATGGGTTGCCATGATGACGGTCGTTCCCGACGCATTGATGCGTGAAAGAACATTCATAATCCCCGCACTTGTCGCAGGATCCAGGTTCCCCGTGGGCTCATCGGCGAGCATAATCGCCGGCTTATTCACTGCAGCTCGCGCGATGGCCACTCGTTGTTGCTCACCACCGGAGAGCTCGTGGGGATAGTTTTTGGCTTTCGCCGAAAGTCCTACCGTTTGAAGAATGTCGGGAACGGCGTCATGAATAAACCCGGCACTCTTTCCAATGACACGCAAGGAAAAGGCAACATTGTCAAACACTGTCTTCTGAGGAAGCAAGCGAAAATCTTGGAACACAACCCCCAAACTTCGGCGAAACTGAGGGACCTTGCGACTGGGAATTCGACGAAGATCCTGACCGAGAACGTGAACGTTTCCCGCGCTCGGGCGCTCCTCTTTGAGAATTAGCCTCAAAAAGCTCGATTTTCCGGACCCGGAAGCACCTACCAGGAACACAAATTCGCCAGGGCCAATATCGACGCTGACATTACTCAGCGCCGGTTTGGGTGCGCCCCGATACATTTTCGAGACGTCTTCGAACAGAATCATGGCGCCTCAAGCCTAGGTTCGAGGCGTCTCAATTCCCCCTTACGACACCCTGTCAGCGCTCTTGCGCCAACGGATTCCCGCCTGCAAAAAACCGTCCAAATCACCGTCAAAGACGGCACTCGGGTTGTTTACTTCGTACTCCGACCGGAGGTCCTTGACCATCTGATAAGGCGCGAGAACGTAGCTGCGCATCTGGTCACCCCAACTGGCGGTGATGACCCCCGCGAGTTCCTTCTTTTTTGCGGCTTCTTCCTCACGTTGGAGCAAAAGAAGGCGACTTGTGAGCACACGCAGTGCTGCAGCGCGGTTTTGAATCTGACTTTTCTCGTTCTGACAGCTGACCACGATTCCGGTGGGAATGTGGGTAATGCGGACAGCGGAGTCCGTCGTATTGACCGATTGGCCTCCTGGCCCAGACGATCGAAAGACATCCACGCGAATATCTGATTCTGGAATGTCAATGTCGGCGGTCTCCTCCATCAGGGGAACCACCTCG
>JALQXU010000100.1 GCA_023263045.1 Pontimonas sp. | reverse complement strand
CCCGCTCTACATCGGTGAGGACCACTACCGTGTGGCCACGACGGTGAAGCAGATTCTGCAGAAGAACAAGGAGCTCCAGGAAATCATCGCCATCCTCGGTGTCGATGAGCTCTCCGAGGAAGACAAGGTCACTGTTGCACGAGCAAGGCGCATTCAGCAGTTCTTGTCTCAGAACACCTACATGGCGAAGAAGTTCACCGGTGTTGAGGGCTCGACTGTCCCGCTCAAGGAGACCATCGAGTCCTTCGACGCGATCGCCAAGGGTGAGTTCGACCACGTCGCGGAGCAGGCGTTCTTCAACGTCGGTGCGATTAGCGATGTGGAAGAGAAGTGGGCCGCGATGCAGAAGGACATGGGCTAGGAATGTCGTCTCTCACCGTCACTGTCGTCTCCGCGACCGCCGAAGTGTGGTCGGGCGAGGCGTCCATGGTGGTGGCGCGCACAACCGAGGGTGAGATCGGCATCTTGGCCGGTCACGAACCCACCTTGGGCGTTCTCGCAGCGGGGGAGGTTCGCATCACCACGGCGGATGGTCAGAAAGTCACCGCCCAGGCGGAGGATGGCTTCCTATCGGTGGACAACAACCAGGTGACGATTGTCGCCGGTTTGGCTGAGATTACGTCGTAGGCATGCTGGTCCTGCTTCCTCCCTCGGAGACCAAAGTGTCTGGCGGGGAACCAGGAACATCGCTGGATGTAGACAGGCTGAGTTTTCCGGCACAGAATCCTCTGCGCCGCGAACTGCTAGGCCGCGTTGTCGAGCTAAGCCTCGATGAAGACGCGGCCTTGCGGGCCCTCAAACTCGGGCCGAAGGGGGCGCCGGAGGTTCAGCGCAATCGCGAGGTTCTCTCTTCTCCGGTGATGCCCGCTCTCGAGCGGTACACCGGCGTCCTCTTTGATCATCTCGATGCCGCATCGCTTGGTGGTGAGGCAACCCAGTGGGTTAGAAACAGTGTTGCTATCGGCTCGGCACTGTTCGGATTGATTCGCGCGAGTGACCCCATTCCTGCCTATCGGTTGTCTCACGACTCAAAAGCGTCGGGCGGTCCACTCGCTCACCAGTGGGCAGAGGTGGCTACCCAGGTGTGGAGTGAGGTCCCTGGTTTTGTTCTTGATCTGCGCAGTGAGGGATATCGCAAGCTCGCTCCGGTTCCACAGGATAGAGGAGTCTTTGTGGTTCTCGTCAAAGATGGTCCAGTGGGCTCGCGGAAAGCCTTGGGACACGCAAACAAACCGGTCAAGGGAGCTTTGGTTCGAGAACTAGCCCGCTCGGGAGCCTCGCTTGACTCCGTGGCTGATGTGGTGTCGTGGGGAGAAGCGCACGGCTACTTCTTCGATCCCGCGTCGCTACGTGAGGGGTCGATTGACCTGGTGATTAGCGGTAGTTGATGTTCTCCAGAGCAAGAAGCTTCTGCTTGGTGGGAATTCCCTCGCCACCGCTGTAGCCGGTGATGGCGCGGTTGGAGGCCAGAACGCGGTGGCAGGGTATGACGATGGGGAGCGGGTTAGCCCCCACTGCGCCTCCGACAGCTCTGGCCGAGCCTGGCTTGCCCACCGCTCGCCCTAGCTCTCCATAACTGGTTGTCTCGCCGTGGGGAATTGCTTGGAGTGCAGACCAAATGGCCTCTTGAAAGCGGGTTCCCGACACCTTCAATGGCAGGTCGAAGTTCTTCCTCTTGCCTGCAAAATACTCGCCGAGTTGGCGAGTGGCAGCCTCAATCACGGCATCTGGGCTGGGATTAGCGACCTTCGTTCCAATGTCGATGTGGGTGAGGGCGTCGCCGTCGGAGGTCAGTGCGATGGGGCCAAGGGGACTGTCGATACTTGCCTGGTAGGTCACTATCTCAGCGTAGCGAAGTGAGGGGCATCACGATGGGCCCCGGCCGGGAGTGGGGATAACTAGCTCTCTAGGTCGTCGCTGGGCGGAGTGAGTTCGTCTTTAGCCTCGAGCGTGACATTGATCCCTTGGTTCAACTCGGACACCTCATCATTCAAGACTATGAGTTCCTCGAGAAGCTCGTTGTATTCCTTGATTTTCGTCTGCAGAGAGATGCGCATGGATTCCAAGCGTTCTTGGCGCTCCACTAGCTCGGCTCGCGCGGCTTCGAATTGTGACTTGGAGGGAAAGGCTCCAGGCGTTGACGCCTTTTCATTGAAGGCCACAATGTCGCCCGTGAGAACTCGCGATGTCTCCTCGTAGGTGTAACGCAATCCTTCGATTTCGGCGTTCCGCGAGGAGAGCTCGTTACTGAGCTGCTCCAGTTCTGCTTGAAGTGTGTCAAACACTCTGTACACCCGATCGGCGAGGTCCACCACCAGAGAGCGGTTCTCGAAATACAGCGCGTAGTGGGCTTCGAGGTCAGCGGGAATGTCGCGGATTTCGGTTCCGATAATCGAGTACAGCTCTGGGTATCTCGAGGCAGGGTCCTCCGCTTCGTAGGTTGCTAAACGCTCGACCAGAGGATGTTCGGGACCGAGCGCTATATACGCTTCTTCGAGCAGTGGCTCGAGAGCTGCTCTCTCGTCCATCGACTTTCGAAACCACACGGCGTGAAGCATTTCGTGGGCGGCAACGACGGGCTCAATACTTTCGAGGCGTGGATCGGTGACGTCGTAGAGGAAGATCCTGGAATCTCTCGTGGTGTAGCAGCCGAGGACGCCGATGCCCGGTTCATTGCGGGTGCAGTAGCGGTCAAATTCGTAGGCCGGAACCACGCGAGGAAGCGAGGTTCGAAGATACAGGGAGCCCTGCTCCGACAGACCGGCCTGCTCGATGTAGGAAGCAATGCTGTCCGGTGTCTCGAACTGGAGGGCGACCAGCTGATCTTTGATCATGCGCTGGTTGTCCACGACCCAGAGAGCACCCCATGCGGCGCCGCCTTGCAGCGCGAGCGCGCCGAGGGCGAGCAGGGCGATCCCTGCTCGAAGAATTCTCGAAGTGATGCTCACATGACCCTTTCGTGGCTTCCCTATTGTCCTGGGTTTAACCCAGAAAAACCTGGTGCCTCGTGGGTGTGGCGGGTGCACGTGTGTGCTCCAGGGAAGCCCGTTCGATGCTGTGTAGCCTGACCTTCGATGAGTCTTTTTGATGCCCACGCTGTGACCCCACCCGCACCGTGTAGCAGGTGTGGTGAGTCGGTGCCTGCGTCGAGCCTTTTTTGCCCGCAGTGCGGACAGTCCATGGTGAGACCGAAGCCAGCACCAGAAACGCCCGAGCCGGAAGCAAACTCTGAGCCCGATGAGGTTCCCCCTCCCTCCGAGGAACCAGACGAGCCCGACACGCTCTCGAAAGCAACCGGCTGGCTACGCCGGAGTCTCAACTTGGGAAAGAAAGCCGATGTGGCTGCCGACCAGGCACCCGCCGAAGAGACCGCAGTTGCGGAGGAAGCGACCCAGGTCATGTCGCTTTTTGACATCGAGGAGGCGGAGCGGGTGGCGGAGCAGAAGCGTCG